>DASUIA010000189.1:0-19779 GCA_036273255.1 Bradyrhizobium sp. | reverse complement strand
TGGCTTGGAGAGCCGGCCCTGTGATTCCAGGAATTCCCGTGATCCTGGCATTGAACCAGGGTCTCGCTCCAGCCATCGTCGTCGCACCAGGTCTGCTGCGACCTGGCGTCGTACCATTCGTTGGGATCCCAGCGATCCCAGCGCAGCCAGGGCGCGTTGACGTTCGAGGTACCGACATTGACGTCGGTTGCGAACGGAATGACGGAAATGTACACGTCTCCGCTGTTCACGGCGAGCCCCGCGAGCTGGCTGACCAGCGTCTTGGCGGCCGCCTGGAGCGCGCCGATCTTGTTGTAGTCGTTCATCGAGCTGGTGTTGTCGAGGACCAGGGCAACGCGAAGCAGGCTGGTCCCCCAGGTCGTGGTCGAACTGACGTTGAAGCCCATCGTGGGGTAGCCGGCCATACGCATGAAGTCGGTCGGAATCGCGCCCGAGCCCGTCAGCAGAATGGTCTGACCCGCGCCCGAACCGACCGGCGTATAGGTGGCGTTGATGGAAACCGACTGGACGTCCGGATTGGTATAGAGCGCAGCAAAATAGGCCTGCGCCTGGTCACCGATCTGGGATTGGGTGATGGTGCCCGATGCCAGGTCCCTGGACAGCATCAACGCGGTCGAATCGAGTGCAGCCTGCATCGCCGTGCGCGCCAGGCTGACTCGGCTGTAGTCGATGGCCGCGCCGATGAAGATCAGGACGGGAAAGAGCGCGAAGACGAAGGTCACCGCGATGTTGCCGCGCTTGGCTTGGAGAAAATCAGCGACATGGCGGCGCAATCGTCGTAGCCATGAGACAGGTTGCATCGCGTCTTCCGGAGAGCATCGAACGGTCGCTCGTGCCGAGGCGATGAGGACCGTTACGCGCGTGTATCGCGTAACCGGATCTACCTTAGGGAGCAGTCCCGACGTGGCCCAAGCGGTTTTGCGTAGTACGTCACGCGCGAACTTCATGATGGTCGAGGAGGCGTCGAAGACGCGCGCGCCCGTACCGGGTCGGAAAGCAGCCGGGAATCTGCTTGTGCGAGATTGTGGGAAAAGGCGGGGACGCCGGGCCGCAGCCGCACTGCGCGGAAATCAGTCAGTTGGCGTTAACAAATCCTTAACCACCGCGAACGTTCGGGACGACATCCAAGGGGCCGTCTCGGCGAGACGGGGCGATCGCCCGGACACCGCCCGGTGACCGCCCGGCGCGCAGCACCGGTCACCGCCCGGTGACCGCCCTGCATTCCGGGTAGGCGGACGTCATCTTTCATTCGGCCGCCCATCCGGCAGCAATACCCCGGATCAGAGGACAATTAGGCAAGTTTCAATTCACTTCGAGAGCCGAGTGAAGGAGCTGCGGCGTAGCATCCAACGGGGCGGCCGGAGCCTGGGCGAGGCGCTCTCGCGTACGACGCCCGACCGCTGATACGTCAATCGTGGGCGGCCCCCATAAGTCTGTCCGGCAGCCAGGTCGCGATTTCCGGGAATATACAGAGTATCACGATCGCCAGCATCATGCAGACCACGTAAGGCAGCGTACCCCACATCACCTTTGACAGCGGCACGTCGGGGGCGATGGCACTGACGATGTAGATGTTGAGGCCAACAGGCGGATGGATCAGGCCGATCTCCATGTTGATGGTCAGGATCACGCCGAACCAGACCGGGTCGAAGCCTGCCGCGGTGATGATCGGCAACAGGATCGGGCTCGTCATCAGGATGATGGCGGCGGGCGGAATGAAAAAACCACAAACCAGCAAGAAGATGTTGACGAGGAACATCAACACCCATTTGTTGGCGTGCAGGTCGGCGATCGCCTGCGCCAGCGTCTGGGTCAGATAGAGCGAAGTAAGCATGTAACCGAACAGCACCGCGGCGGCGATGATGGTCAGAATCATCACCGACTCTCGCATGGTGTCACGCAGGATGTGCCAAATCTGGTCCGGCCGCCACAGCCGGTAGATTACGATCGCGAGGGCCAGGCATAGAGCAGCGCCGACGCCGGCCGCCTCCGACGGCGTGGCGACGCCGCCGTAAAGAGAGTACATGACGCCGATGACGACGAACAGAAACGGGGCGATCTTCGGGACCGATGAGAATTTCTCGCTCCAGCTATAGCGAAAGCCTGGGGCGTGCGAACGAAAGCCGCTGCGCCAGATCTTGTAAAGCGTCCACAGCATGAACAGCCCGGTCAGCATCGCTCCCGGCATCACGCCGGCGATAAACAGCCGGCCGATCGAAGTCTCGGTAGCGATGCCGTAGAGGATGAAGGTGATGGAAGGCGGAATGAGAATGCCGAGCGTTCCACCCGCACAGATCGAGCCGGTCGCTACCTCGTCGGGATAACCGCGGCGGCGCATCTCCGGGATACCCATCTTGCCGATGGCGGCGCAGCAGGCCGGCGAGGACCCCGTTAGTGCTGCAAAGATCGCACAGGCACCGATGTTGGAAATTGCCAATCCGCCAGGAAGACGGTAGAGCCAGCGATCGAGCGCTTCATACAAGTCCTTGCCGGCCGGCGATGAACCGATCGCCGCGCCCATCATCACGAACATCGGAATCGCCACCAGCGTAAACTCATCCAGCCCCGACCAGAAGGTCTCGGCGACGACGTTGAGCCCGTTGAAGCCCTGGAATATGACGAGGAAGGCCAACGCGATCGCGCCGAGACCAAAAGCGACCGGGATACCCGACACGAGCGTCAACAGCGTGACGACCATGACAATCACGCCTTCAATGCCTGGACTCACGGAAGATCTCCGAAGGCTTCCTGGGCTTGCGCACGGACAACGTCTTCCGCGGTCTGCGTCTCCGAAATTCCGAAAGGCGGAGAGCGTCCCGTCACAAGGCAAAGCAGTTCGACCAGGTATTGCAGGACCACAAGGCCCAGTCCGATCGGCATGGAGAGATAGGGAATCCAGAGCCGTGCACGCCAGACTGTATTGGACAGCCAGTTTTCGGCGAAGGCCTCGTACCAGTAGATCGTGCAAAGCACGAAGATCGCGATGCAGAAGGCAAACGCAACAAGGCCGGTCATCAGGGCAAGCCAGTAACGCGCGCGTGGGCCGACGTGCAGCGGCAGGATATCGACATTGACGTGCCCGCGCGTCATCAGGACGTAGGGACTGCCGATGAAAGTCGCGCCGACCACGCAGTACGTCACCACGTCGATCTGCCAGATGGTGGTGAGGTTGAACACGTAGCGCTCGATCACCATGTCGCAGATTACAAGAACGGCGAGGCCGATCAGCAGCGCACCGGTCACCCCGGCCACGCGCGACACGAAGGTCACGGCTCGTATGAAACTATCCATCGGACTGTCCGGGTCGCTGAAAGTGATGTGCCGGCTCGCGGTCGGCCCCCGGCAGAGCGATCCGCCGGGGCCGCCACCTGCCGCTATTTCACCGCAAGCGCTTCGTCGATCAGCTTTTGCCCGTTCGGTACGTCCTTGGCGAAGCCGGCATAGGAGCTTTTCTTCGCCACTTCCAGCCATAGCTGATAGTCGGTGTCGCTCAGCGTCACGACCTTCACATGATGGTCCTCGAACGCCTTGACAGCATCCTCGTTCACTGCGTCGGCCTTGCCCTCGTAATAGGCCTGTGCCTTCTTGCCGGCCGCCACAACGGCGTCCTGCTGCTTCTTGTTGAGCCTGTCGAAGCTCTTCTTCGACATCAGAACGGGCTCGTACATGAACCAAAGCGCGTTGTTGCCGGGGGCGGTCAGGCAGTCCGTGACTTCATAGAGCCGCATCGACTGAAAGGTGCCGAGGCTGGTGTCGGTGCCGTTCACCACGCCGGTCTGGAAGGCGTTGTAGATTTCGTTCGATGGCGGGCTGACGATGCTGGCTCCGGCCGCTTCCCACATGCCGGCGAAGGTCGGGCCGGCCGCCCGGAACTTGCGACCCTTGATGTCGTCCGGCTTCATGATGCAGCCGTTCTTCGAAGCCATGCCGCCGGCAAACCAGGCATCGGATAGGACGATGACGCCGTGCTTGTTGATTTCGGCGCGGATATCGGTCATGAACTGCGAATTGTTGATGCGCTTTGCCCGATCCTGACTACGGATCAGGCCCGGCATCAGCGTCGCGCTGAACGTCCGCACCTTGCCACTGGCATAGTCGAGCGGAAACAGTGTGATGTCGAGCTGACCGGTGACCATGGCGTTCCACTGATCGTTGGGCTTGAACAGTGAGGCGCCCGGATAGACCTGAATGTCGATCCCGACATTGTCAGCCTTCACTTCCTTGGCGATCATCTGCACCATGTCGTCGCGCACGTCGCCCTTGCCGCCGGGAAATTGATGCGACGCCTTCATAATGATCTGCGCCTGCGCTGCTCCCGAGATCGCAATAGAGGCGATCGCACCAACCAAAGCTATGGAAATTCCTCTCATGCGTTACTCCCAGATTTCTTGTTGTTGTCATTGAGGCCGCCGCTCAGCTTGCTATCAAATCCTACTGTGAGGTGCACCGCCATTCCGGCGCGCATATTACTTTAGTAGCATCTCTCCAGTGAGCGCTGCCAAATCCTCAGCTTTCGCCTTGGATTTCAGCTTCGCCTCCGAAAACCCGGCATTCAGGGCGCGGCCCTGAAGGGCGACCAGGGTAAACGTACATATGCAGGTTTGGCCTCGCACACTCACTGCACCGGCTGCTTCATGTCTGAAGTTGGGGCACCAATTGGACCCGCCGGTACAGCTTTCTTGGGTAAGACCAATTCGTGACCTTGAACGATGCTGAATGACATCGGTCAAATTTCGCGGCTTGACAGCGATCCTTGTCGAATCGACGATTGGCCATGGCGGAAGAGATCAGATTGAAGATGGAAGATATGAACAAGCAGCGGTTGGACCGGCGTGAATTTGGTGGACTTTGCGCGGCGCTTGGCTCATCGCTGCCCGCCGTCAGCGCAATGCTTGCGGGGCTATCAGGTGCATCGGCGTTTGCTGCGACCACCGGTGCGGATTCAAACGTTGCAGGTCGTATGGTGAAGTTCCGCGGCGGCGCCGTCGTCCCCGCACTGGGCCAGGGCTCCTGGCATCTTGGACAGGGAAGACATCCGGCAGCCGTCGAGGAAGAAGCGCTGCGCACCGGCCTTTCGCTCGGGATGACGTTGATCGACACGTCGGAGGGGTACGGCGACGGCCGCTCCGAAGAATTGATCGGCCGCGCGATTGCCGGTCAGCGCGACCGCGTATTCCTGGTCTCCAAAGTGGATCACATGACGGCAGATGGCATCATCGCGCGTGCTTGCGAGCAGAGCCTCGCCCGTCTCGGCACCGATCACCTCGATCTCTACCTGGCCCACTGGCGAGACAGGAGCACCGACCTGTCCGTCCTTGTGACGGCGTTCGAAAGTCTGCGCACGGCGGGGAAGATTCGCGCCTGGGGCGTGTCGAACTTCAACGTCAGCGATATGGAAGAACTCTTCAATATTCCACACGGCGATCGCTGCGCGACCAATCAGGTCCTTTACAACCTCGGCAGCCGCGACATTGAGGATGACTTGCTGCCATGGTGCGAGCAGCACGGCATGCCGGTGATGGCCTATTCGCCGCTTGGCGGCCTCGGCACCAGCCTGCTGCATGACCCCACGCTTGAAAGTATCGGCGCAGCACGCGGTTGTACGTCGGCCGCGGTTGCGCTGGCCTGGGCCATCCGCAGTGGGAACGTCATTGCAATTCCCGAATCCGGCTTGGCAGTGCATGTAACGGAGAACGCTGCCGCGCTCTCGCTGACGCTCACACCGCAAGAGCTTCAGACAATGGATGCAGCGCATCCACCGCCCGACCTGTACCATCGGGTCTTCAGACAACTCAAGCAGCGCCTCAAAGCGACCGCGCGCCGGGTTGGTCTTTACTAGCGGTCGTCTGGGGGCAGTCCAAGAACCAACCCGTAACCAACGATTGCTCCCTGGATTGATCTTAACGATTTATTAATCGGCTCGAACTCGAAAAAGCCTGCGCCGCAGCAGTTTCTTGCACGCAGTTTATCATTCCCAACGATCCTCAAAGACCCTCTACGTTAACAAGTCCTTAATTTGCCAATTCTAGATTCGCCGGGGCGGGCGAGGGCGTCCCGCTGCCGATCAGATCGGCGAGCCGAAAGACCCATCGAACAATGGCGCGAACGGTTGCCGCTGGATTTTGGTCGCGAGTTCGCGCGGATACGCGGACGGTCCGGCGTTGGCTGCTTCGCCCGCGGTGGCTTGCGGCGGCCCTGCTGCTGGTTGGGGCCTGCGGAGCCTGCCGGGCGGATCCGGTCAAGGGCGAGGCCACGCTCTCCGCGACCGGCGGGTACGCCCGGCTGGTGCTCAAATTCGCCGACGATGTCGAGTCCGAGGTGACCACGGCCGGCTCGATCATCGTGATCCGCTTCAAGCAGCCCGTGGATATTCCTGTCGACCAACTGTCCGACGCCGTGCCCGACTATGTCACTTCGGCGCGGCGCGATCCCGATGGTTCGGCGATCCGGCTGTCGTTGGCGCGCCGGGTGACGGTCAACACCATGTCGGCCGGCGAACGGGTATTCGTTGATTTGTTGCCGGATGGCTGGACCGGTCCGCCTCCGAGCCTTCCCGCCGATGTGATCCGCGAACTGGCTGAACGCGCGCGCGCCGCCGAACGCGCATTGCGTCTGCAGCGCGCCGCAGCGGCCGCGCAGAAGCGTCCCCCAATTCGCGTTCGTGCCTCGGTACAGCCGACCTTCGTTCGCTTCGTGTTCGAGATGCCGAGCGGGGTCAACGTTTCGTCCGTGCTCAACGACCAGAAACTCACGCTGCAGTTCAACGCCGTGCTCAGTTTCGACCTTGCCGACGCCAAGGTGGCGGCGCCGTCGAATGTCGCATCGATCAATCAGAAGATAGACGGCGAAACCTCCGCCGTCGAAATCAAACTGATCGGCGATGTCGATGTCCATTCCTTCCGCGAGGACAAGAACTACATCATCGATGTCGCGTTCCAGCAATCGGGCAAAACCTCGGCGCAGTCGCCGGCCGCGGCAGCGTTGAGCGCCGCCGCTGCAGCCATGCCGGCGCCCGCCGTCCCTGCCGCCGCTGCCTCTGCCGCGGCTGCGCCAGAACCGGCCGCTCCAGCGGAAGCCGTGCCAGCGGTCGCCGCGCCGGCCGCGTCCGAGAAGTCCGAAGGGGAAATGGCGGCGCCGCAAAAGTCCGGCGAAGCTGCGCCGCCGCCGGAGAAGTTGGCCAGGACAGCGGAAATTGCCGTCAAACCGGAGGCGGCACCGCAACCTTCGCCGGCACCGCAAACAAGTGAACCGGCAGCGCCGAAGCCAGCGCCGCCGGTCAGCGAAACGCCTGGGGTTCCGGCGCAGACGCCGCCCAAGATCCTGGCGGCATCGCAGCCGCCGGCCGATGCAAGACCCGGCGACAACGCCGTCTCGGTTCGGACCGAACGCGACAGCGAGGGCCTGCACCTGACGTTTTCCTTTGCGGCCGCCACGCCGGCGGCGCTGTTTCGCCGGGCCGACACGGTCTGGCTGGTATTTGACTCCACGACGCCGCTCGATCTTGCGCCGATCCGCGGCAGCGACGGCTCCATTGTCGCAGATGCCAACCTGCTGCCGCTGGACAAGGGCGAGGCGGTGCGCATTCGGCTCCGCCGTCCGCAAATGCCGTCGCTCGCGGGCAGCACTGAAGACGGCGTCGCGAATTGGACTCTCACTTTCGCGGATATGATGCAGGCGCCGACCGAACCCCTGATCGTGACCCGAAGCATCTCCGATCCCGCAAATGCCAAGGTAGCCGTGTCGTTGTCCAATCCGGGGCGAGTGTACCGGTTCGTCGATCCCGAGGTCGGCGATGCCTTGATCGTGGTGACGGCCCCGTTGCCGGTTCGCGGCTTCGTCAAGCAGCAGGATTTTGTCGAACTGTCGCTGCTGGAATCGATCCACGGCATCGCGATTCATCCGAACTCCGACGATGTTACCGTCGAGGCTGCACCCGACAGGATCGTTCTCGGCCGGCCCGGCGGCCTGACGCTGTCAACCGCCGACACCTCTGCCGACCGCGCGCCAACCGCGTTGCGGCCGATTTTCGACGTCGAGGCGTGGCGCCGGAACCAGCAGGCCGGCTTTATCGCGCGCGAAGATGCCCTGATCTCCGCCGCGGCTGCCGCCGAACCCGACCGGCGTTCGCCGGCTCGGATCGATCTTGCCCGCTTCTATATGTCGCGGGCGATGTATCCGGAAGCCAAGGGCGTGCTCGATCTTGCGCTGGCCGAGGCCAAGCCGGGTATGGAAGATCCGGTTGCGCTGATCGTGCATTCGGTGGCAAGTACCTTGATGGGGCGTCCGAGCCTTGGGCTGAAAGATCTCGCCAACGCGGCGATCGGCACCAAATACGATCCGCAACTGTGGAAGGGGCTTGCCGACGCCGGGCTGGGCAAATGGGCGGAGGCGCGGGAAAAATTCAAGAATGCCGAACAGGCCATCACCGCGCTGCCGATCGACCTGCAACGCATCGTGATCCTGGCGGCGATGCGCGCGGCGATCGAGGTCCGGGACTATTCGGGTGCGGCGAAACGCGACAGCGATCTGCAAATCATCGGGCTTTCGCCCGAGCAGACGCCGGCGGCCTCGGTGCTGCGCGGCCGGCTCGCCGAAGCGCTCGGCCACGAGGCGGACGCGCTGAGCGACTACAAGATGGCGGTGGACTCGGAAGATCGCGCCGCGGCCGCCGAAGCCAGGCTGTACGAGATTGCGCTGAAGCAGAAGCGCAAGGAAATCAGCCAGCCCGACGCCATGCGCGAACTGGAAACGCTTTCGGTGATGTGGCGTGGAGACGGGCGCGAGGTGAGGACGCTGGAAATGCTGGCGCGCCTCTATTCAGATGCGGGACGATTTGCCGAATCGCTCGCGGCGGTGCGGACCGCGACCAGGCTCGAGCCCAATTCCGAGCTCGCGCGACAGGGCCAGGACGAGGCGGCGGCCCTGTTCGCGCAGATATTCCTCGGCTCGAAGGGGGACGATCTGCCACCCGTCGATGCGCTGGCGATGTTTTACGAGTTCCGTGAATTTACCCCGATCGGGCGCCGCGGTGATGAAATGATCCGCCGCCTCGCGGATCGGCTGGTCGCGGTCGATCTGCTCGACCAGGCGAGCGAACTCCTGCAGTACCAGGTCGATCACCGGTTGGAGGGCGCGGCACGGGCGCAGGTTGCAGCGCGGCTCGCCATGGTCTACCTGACCAGCCGCAAGCCGGACCGTGCCATTGCGGCGCTGCGCACCACGCGGATTTCCGATCTATCCGGCGAGTTGCGCCAGCAGCGGCTGCTGCTCGAGGCGCGTGCGGAAAGCGACGTCGGCCGCCACGATCTCGCGCTCGACATCATTTCCAACATCAGCGGCAGGGAAGCGATCCGGCTGCGCTCCGACATCTATTGGGCGTCGCGACGGTGGCGCGAGGCCTCCGAGCAGATCGAATTGTATTATGGCGATCGCTGGCGCGACTTCAGGCCGCTGAACCCAATGGAGAAGGGCGACGTGATCCGCGCCGTGGTCGGCTATGCGCTGGCGGAGGATGCCATCGGCCTGGCGCGCTTCCGCGAGAAATATGCCCCCTTCATGAGCGGCGACGCTGACCGTGCCGCGTTCGAGACCGCGAGCAAGCCGGCGGCCGTGAGCAGCGCCGAATTCGGAGCGATCGCCAAGATGGCGGCAAGCGTCGATACGCTCGATGGCTTCCTGCGTGAAATGAAAACACGGTTTCCCGACGCCACCGCAAGGGCGGCGGTGCCACCGCAAACTGCCGGGGACGATCAGCCGACGGGTTCCCTGCCGGCGATCGTCGGGTCGAAGCGGGCCAACGCCGCGCGATAGTGCAATCCGCCGTCATCCTCCCCCGTAGCTCTGCACCAGGCTTCCCGCCACCAGCGACCAGCCGTCGACCAGAACGAAGAAGATCAGCTTGAACGGCAGCGACACTACCACTGGTGGCAGCATCATCATGCCCATCGACATCAGCACCGAGGCGACCACGAGATCGATGATCAGGAACGGCAGGAACAGCAGGAAACCGATCTCGAAGGCTCGCTTCAGTTCGGAGATCATGAACGCCGGCATCAGAATCCGCAACGACATGTCCTCGGGCGTGGCCGGCGGTGGCTCGCCCGACAGATCGATGAACAGCTTGAGGTCCTTTTCACGCACGTTCTTTTCCATGAACCCGCGCAGCGGCACCGAGGCGCGCTGCAGCGCCTCCTCGACGCTGATCTGGTTGGCGATCAGCGGCTTGATGCCGTCGTCGTAGGATTTCTGCAGCACCGGGCCCATCACGAACGCGGTCAGAAACATCGCGAGCGCGATCATCACCGAGTTCGGCGGCGCGGTCGCGGTGCCCATCGCGGTGCGCAGCAGCGAGAGCACGACGACGATCCGCGTGAACGACGTCATCATGATCAGGATCGACGGCGCGATCGACAGTACGGTCAGAAGCGCGATGAGCTGGATCGCGCGCTCGGTGACGCCGCCATTGCCCTGGCCGAGATTGATGCTGATGTCTTGCGCGAACGCCGGACCGGCCAGCGATCCGGCGGCTATCAGTGTGGCAAAAAATAAGACTCTACGCGGGGCTGATGCCGATCTCACGAAGGGGTCTTCGGACGGCCCAGCAATGATGCCATCTCGTCTTCAAGATTCTCGAAGCCGGTTTTCGGCGGAGGGGCGGCAACCGGTGGTGCCGCCGGTTCAGGACGGGGCGGGCTGCGGACCTGCGGCGGCTCGGGGGCGACCGGCGGCGCGCCGACGCGCGGTTCGCCGGAGTCCGCGGCCGGCCGGCGCAACGCCGCTTCCAGCCGCTGCGCCATCTCGGCGAGATTCTGGTCCGCCGAAGATATCGCCGGGGCGGCGTGCGACGGCGCAGACGACGGTGCGGCGCGTTCGGCGATGCGAACCGGCGGTACTTTCGGCGCTTCGCTCGGCCGCGCCGGTCGCGGCATGATCGGTTCGCTGCGCGGCATCGGTTCGCTGCGCGGTATCCGGGGTGGCAGCGGCTCGTTGCGCAGTTCGGGCCGCGCCTCGGTCCGGCCGCTGATCGGCTCCGGTGCAAAGCCGGACAGCGGATCGCTGCGCCGCTCCGGCGCCGCGGGCGCCGGGCGGCGCAGTTCGTCGGCAAACGAAGGCCGGACCGGCCGCGGCGGCTCCGGCAATTGCGGCTCCGGATGATCGAAGCCATCGGCTCGCGGCCCGTCGTCGTCGCTCCAGCCGGGATCGGGCAGCGGCGCCACGCGGGGCGGCGGTTCGGTGCCGGCGACGGCCGGCCGCGGCGACATCTGGTCGCGCGTGGTGGCTCGCACGATATTGGGTTCCACGACGATGTCGGTCGGACCTCCGATCATCAGCAGATGTTCAATGTTGTCGCGCCGTACCAGCACCAGCCGCCGGCGGCCGTCGACGGCGGCGGCATCGATCACCGCCAGCCGCGGCATCCGTCCGCGATTCGTATTGGCGCCGAGCCGGCTGCCCGCGAATCGGCGCACCAGCCAGGCTGCCGCGCCGATCAGCGCCAGAACGGCCACGAATGCGAAGAAGAACGTAAGTGCCTGCATGTTCGATCCCTGGCCCACAAGGCTCTCCTCAATTCCCATTGCCGCGAATGCGGACCGCAAGCCCGTCAAATCGCGAGAAAGAAGCGCAAAGCAGCCTTTTGCTTAGTTCCCCACGGCAAATCCTGCCGTCCGCCTCTCTAATAGACCAAGAATCGCTTGGGCCAAAACGACTTCTGAGTCGCCAAAACGCGTCGTGCCGGCTGGTAAACGCAGCTTTCGTGGCGAAAATGCGCTCGACCGATGCCAGCCAGCACGTCGCAACGGGCCCTCCCTGCGATTCCACAGCGTGCCGTTCTTAACCCGTTGTTAACCATACAGGCGGCAAATTCTGCCTACCTCAGGGGCTCATCCCCGCAAGGCGAGGGGGCTTTCGATGTCGATCAGCGATTTTCCGATATTGGCGGCGCTGCGCACCAAGATGCAATGGCACCAGGAGCGACAGCGCGTGCTTTCCGAAAACGTCGCCAATTCGGACACGCCGAATTTCAAGCCGCGTGACCTGGTCGAGCCGAAATTCGACAGCAAGGGCGCGGCGGTCGGCGGGCTCGGGGGATCGCTGGCGATGTTGCGCACCAGTGCCGCGCATATTGCCCCACCTGGCGCGGCCGACAGTTTCACGGCAAATCACAACGGAATTTTCGAGACCAGGCCTGCCGGCAACGCCGTCAATCTCGAGGACCAGATGCTCAAGGTCTCCGCCAACCAGATGGACTATGCGGCGGTAACCTCGCTGTACAGCAAGAGCCTTGGTCTTTTGAAGACCGCGATCGGCAAGGGCTGAGACCGGATAGCGCGGGAGCAAGGATATCATGGCAGACGACGCAAACGATTTTGTCCGCTCGATGGGCATTGCAACGTCCGGCCTGCGCGCCCAGGCGGGGCGGATGCGGGTGATTTCCGAGAATATCGCCAACGCGGACTCGACGGCCTCGACCGCCGGCGGCGATCCCTACCGGCGCAAGGTCCCGACATTTTCCGCGGCGCTGGACCGCACGCTCGACGCCCAGGTGGTTGCGCTCGGCGAGGTATTGCCCGATGCGTCGGCCTTTCGCGTCAAGCACGAGCCGAGCAATCCGGCTGCGGATGCCGCCGGCAACGTCAAATATCCCAACGTCAACCCGCTGATCGAAATGACGGACATGCGCGACGCGCAGCGATCCTACGAGGCGAACCTCAACATCATCAGCGCGACGCGCCGGATGGTTCAACGCACGCTCGACATCCTCAAGTCCTGAAGGGGGACCTGAATCATGGCTTCACCCACGGTCGCCGCCAACGCCTATGCCAGCCTTGCCCGCATGATGGATTCCGGCGCCGCCGGCAAAGGTCCGGAAACCGCCGGTCCCTCCTTCAGTTCGGTGCTCAAGGATGCGGTCGGAAGCGTCATCGATGCGGGTCGCAAATCCGACGCGCAGACCGTGGCGATGGCGTCCGGCAAGGCCAACGTCATGGACGTGGTGACGGCGGTAGCGGAAACCGACGTCGCGGTCTCGACGCTGGTCTCGGTGCGAGACAAGGTCATCTCGGCCTATGAAGACATCATGAAGATGGCAATCTGAGTTCTCACCAAATGTCGTTCCGGGGCGATGCGCAGCATCGAACCCGGAATCTCGAGATACCGGGTTGGCGCCAACGCGCGCCCCGGAATGACCAATTCAAAAAATAACCCGAGCGAGGCAGAAAATGACCGGTGCGGAAACTCTCGATGTGGCGCGCGACGCGATCTGGACCATCGTGGTGGTATCCTCGCCGCTGATGATCGTCGGCCTCGCCGTCGGCGTGGCGGTGTCGCTGTTTCAGGCACTGACCCAGATCCAGGAGCAGACGCTGGTATTCGTGCCGAAAATCCTGGCGATCTTCGTCACCCTGCTGCTGGCGTTGCCGTTCATGGCGGACGCGCTGCACAGCCACATGATGCGGATATCGTCGCGAATCATAGGCGGTTGATGCACTATGCGCCGATCATGCGCATCGATGTCACGCTGCTCCCCGCACTCGCCGCCGCCTTCATGCTGGTGTTCGCCCGCGTCGGCGCCATGGTGATGCTGTTGCCGGCCCTTGGCGAGTCCAACATACCGGTTCGCATCAAGCTTTCGATCGCACTGTTGCTGACGCTGATCATCCTGCCGTTGCACCGCGCCGCCTACCACGTCGACATGCAGTCGCTGACGCCGCTGCTGGTGCTGATGATCCGTGAAATCATCATTGGAGTGGTGCTCGGGGCCACCGCGCGGGTAACCCTTTCGGCATTGCAGGTCGCGGGCGCGGTGATCGCCCAGCAGATGGGGTTGGGCTTCGTCACCGCCGTCGACCCGACCCAGGGCCAGCAGGGCGTGGTGGTCGGCAATTTCCTCACCATGCTCGGCGTGACGCTGCTGTTTGCCACCAACAGCCACTATCTGGTGATCGCCGCGCTCAACGACAGCTACAAGATCTTTTCGCCCGGCGAGATCATGCCCAGCGGCGATGTCGCCGCGCTCGCTACCCGCGCTTTCTCCGCCGCCTTCCAGATCGGCATACAATTGTCGGCGCCATTCCTGGTGTTCGGCCTCGTCTTCAACGTCGGCCTCGGCGTGCTCGCGCGTCTGATGCCGCAGATGCAGGTCTATTTCGTCGGCGTGCCGCTATCGATCCTCGCCGGCTTTCTGATTTTTGCGCTGGTGCTCGCCGCGATGATGGCAACCTTCCTCAATTATTTCGTCGGCGTGATGCACGATCTGACGCCCTAGCTGAAAGCCCGGTCGATGGCCGACGAGAACGACACAGCCGACAAAACGGAAGACCCCACCCAAAAACGGCTGGATGAGGCCCACGAGCGCGGCGATGTCGCGAAGAGCATGGAGGTCAACACCTGGTTCATGATCGCCGGGGCGACGCTGGTGCTCTCGTCGTTTTCCGGATCGATCGGCGGGATCGAGACGCCGCTGCGCAACCTGATTGCCAATTCTTGGATGTTGCATACCGACGGTCCGAGCCTGCTCGCGCTGACGCAGAAGCTCGAATTCATGCTGATCGCCGCGCTCGGCGTACCGTTCCTGATGCTCGTGATCGCGGCGATCGCCGGCAACCTGCTGCAGCACCGGCTGGTGTGGTCAGCCGAGTCGCTGAAGCCGAACTGGAGCAAGATTTCGCCGGCCTCGGGGGTCAAAAGGATCTTCGGCAAGCAGGCGGCCGCGAATTTCGGCAAGGGCCTTTTCAAGCTGGCGGCGCTCGGCACCGTGATGCTGGCGATCCTGTGGCCGGAACGCCATCGCCTGGCAGCGATGATGCAGTTCGACCCGATGACGGTACTCGGCGTCATCGTCGCCCTGACGCTGCGGCTGCTCGGTGCCGTGGTGGCGATGCTCGCGGTGGTGGCGATCGCGGACTATTTCTTCCAGTACCGGCAGTGGTATGAGCGGCAGAAGATGTCGCTGCAGGAAATGAAGCAGGAATTCAAGCAGGCCGAAGGCGATCCGCACGTCAAGGGCCGGATCAGGCAGTTGCGGCACGCGCGCATGAAGAAGCGCATGATGACCGCGGTTCCCAAGGCCTCGGTGATCATTACCAACCCGACCCATTACGCGGTGGCGCTTTCCTACGAACGCGGCATGTCGGCCCCGGTCTGCGTCGCCAAGGGCGTCGATCTGATCGCGCTCAAGATCAGGGAGATCGCCAAGGCGCACGATATCCCCATTGTCGAAAACGTGCCGCTGGCGAGGGCGTTGCATGCAACCGTGGAGATCGACGACGAAATCCCGGTGGAGCATTATCACGCGGTCGCCGAAGTCATCGGCTATGTCATGGGTCTCAAGCGCGGGCTTTCCGGCCGGAGAACGTGAAACGCGGGGGAAATTGCCGGGAAAAGCCGTGCCGCGGGCGAAATAGCGGTTTTGACGGACTTGCGCTGGCCGGCCCGATTCAGGCACTCAGGGACCAGCCCGCGCCGGGTGCGTCACATCTACCACGACAGGCCGCGTCCCCTGGTATGACTGCAGAACCTGACCTCGATCCGTCACGGGAACCGATGATCGCGCATGAACCGGCGCGGCGCGGCGGCAGCATCGTCCTGGTGCTGCTGGTGGCCGGCGGCGTTGTCGCCGCGGCGCTCGCGCTGATGACGATCGGCCGCGCCCAGGCGCAGCCCTATATCCTCGGCCTGTTGGCGTTGCTGGCGATGGTCGGGCTGTTCAGTCTGTTCGCGTTCGCAGCCGGCATCATCCGTTTCGCGGATCGACGCGCCGACGACCCCGTGACGGGCCGGATCGCCGATCATGCTTATGACGGCCTCGCAGTCACCAATCCGCGTGGTCATGTCGTCTATTTCAACGCGGCCTATCTTGCGCTCACCGGAGCTGCGACCGCGGCGGAGGTGCGCCCGGTCGAACGGGTCTTCATCGGTAACCCCGACGTGTCGGAGGCGGTGTTCCGTCTGCTGAAGGCCGCGCGCGAAGGCAAGCGCCAGCAGGAGGAAGTCCGCATTGCCGGCACCGACGGCGACCATGGCCGCTGGCTGCGACTGCGGGTGCGGCCACTCGGCGCGGGCAAGCGCGAGGCGAAATATGCCGTATGGTCGATCGCCGACATCACCCGCGACCGCGAGCGGCAGGAGCATGTGTTTCAGGAGCTGCAGCATGCGATCGAATATCTCGACCATGCACCGTGCGGGTTCTTCTCGGTCAATCCCGCGGGCGAACTCGTCTATGTGAACGCCACGCTCGCCAATTGGCTCGACCATGACCTCGCCGAGATCGGTTCCGGCGGCCTGCGGCTCGCCGACATCGTGTCCGGCGACGGGGCCGCGCTGCTGGCGTCGATCGTGGCGGTGCCGGGCGAAGTCAAAACCGAGGTGTTCGACATCGATCTGCGGATGCGCGGCGGCAAGACCATTCCGGTCCGGCTCTATCACAAGCTCGCATTCGGCGCCGATGGCATTCCCGGCGCGTCGCGCACGCTGGTGATCAATCGCGCGCGTGACGAGCATTCCGATCCGCAGCGCGCCGCCGAAGTCCGCTTCATGCGCTTCTTCGATCATACGCCGATGGCGATTGCGACCGTGGATCGCGCCGGCGCGGTGGTTCGCGCCAATGCGCGCTTCGCCAAGCTCGCGCAGAGCCTCGGCCTCGACGGAGCGGCCAACAAGTCGATCTTCAGGGCGGTCAATGCGCGCGATCGCAACCTGCTGATCGCGGCGATCAATCAGGCCGCAGAGGGGCAGGGCGACATTGCGCCGGTGGAGGCGATGCTCGACGGCGCGAAAGAGCGATGGGGCCAGTTCTTCGTGACGGCGGTCGAGGAAGACGAGCGCGAAACCGAGGCCGCGATCGTCTACATGCTGGAGACCACGGAGCGCCGAACCCTCGAGAACCAGATCAACCAGTCGCAGAAGATGGAGATGGTCGGCCAGCTTGCCGGCGGCATCGCGCACGATTTCAACAACGTGCTTTCCGCGATCATGATGGCGAACGACTTCCTGCTGAACGCCCACAAGCCGACCGACCCCTCGTTCCAGGACATCATGCAGATCAAGCAGAACGCGACCCGGGCGGCGACCCTGGTGAGGCAGTTGCTGGCATTCTCGCGCAAGCAGACCTTGCGGCCGCAGGTGCTCGACCTCGGCGATGCACTGTCCGATCTGACCATGCTGCTGCGGCGGCTGATCGGCGAGAAGGTCAAATTCGATCCGGTGCACGCCCGTGATCTCTGGCCGGTCAAGGCCGACGTCTCGCAGTTCGAGCAGGTGATCGTCAATCTCGCGGTCAATGCCCGCGACGCGATGCCCGACGGCGGCAAGTTGACGATCAAGACCGCCAATGTCTCGACCCAGGAGGCCGAAAGGCTGACCTACAAGGGCATGCCGCCGGCGGACTATGTCCGGATCGACGTCGCCGATACCGGCACCGGCATTCCCGCCGACATCGTCGACAAGATCTTCGAGCCGTTCTTCTCGACCAAGGAAGTCGGCAAGGGCACCGGGCTCGGGCTGTCGACGGTCTACGGCATCGTCAAGCAGACTGGCGGCTTTGTCTATGTCGACTCCGAGCCGGGCATGGGCACCACCTTCCATATTTACCTGCCGCGTCATTATCCCGAGCGGGAGGCGCAGCCAGAATCGCACGCCAGCAACGGCGCGACGGCGAAGGGAACGGCGGCGGAACCGAAGCCGAAGGCGGATCTCACCGGTCAGGGCACCATCCTCCTGGTGGAAGACGAGGAGGGCCTGCGCTCGCTGAATGCACGCGGCCTGCGCTCTCGCGGCTACACCGTGATCGAGGCATCGAACGGCATCGAGGCGCTGGAGGCGCTGGAGCAAAAGGACGGAGCGATCGATCTCGTGGTGTCCGATGTGGTGATGCCGGAAATGGATGGCCCCACCTTGCTGCGGGCGATGCGGGCGCGCAATCCCGACCTCAAGATCATCTTCGTGTCGGGATATGCGGAAGACGCATTTGCCAAAAGCCTCGAGGAGAATGAAAAGTTCGATTTCCTGGCAAAGCCTTTTGCGCTCAGCGCGCTGGTTACCAAGGTCAAGGAAACCATGGCGCCACCGTAACGGAACGGGGACCATGACCTGCCCGATTGTCGCACATCCGCGACCGAGCGCCGCAGCCGGGACCGGCAAATCGGTGCTTCCTATTCGAATGGATGTGCCCATCTTAACGGCACTTCCTCCGTGGCGGGGTATAGGGAAAATCAGATGAATTTCACGCAGCGCGGGCGCGCGATGGTTCAGGCGATTGCGGTCGTTTTGTCGTTGGCGTTGCCGCTGATGCTCGCGGCGCCGTCGGCCGACGCCCGGGCTGGCGGCGGCTTGAGTTCGGGCTCGCGGGGAGGCCGGACCTTTTCGGCGCCGCCCCGCACGTCGACGGCGCCGGGAACGACGCAGCCGTTCAACCGCACCTTTGGCCAGCCGGGCAGTTCGCCCGCCGGGACTGGCGGCGGGCTGTTCAACCGGCCCGGTGGCGGCATGCTCCGCGGTCTCGCCGCGGGCTTCCTCGGCGCGGGCCTGTTCGGTCTGCTGTTCGGCGGCGGCATGTTTGGTGGCATCGGCGGCTTGTCGTCGCTGATCGGACTGATCCTGCAGATTGGCTTGATCGTTTTCCTGATCCGAATGGTGATGTCGTGGTGGCAGCGCCGCAACAGCACCGCGGCGGCCTATAGTGGTGCCGGCGGCGGCCCCGCCGGCCCCGCGGGTTTCGGCGGCGGCACCGGTTTCGGATTGGGGTCGGGCAGTGCGCCGCTGGAAATCGCTCCGGCCGACTACGAGGCCTTCGAACGGCTGCTGGACGAGATTCAGGCGGCTTGGTCGAACGAGGACGTCGCACGCCTGCATACGCTGGCGACGCCCGAGATGGTGTCGTATTTCAGCAGGGATCTCGAGGCCAACCGGGCGCGCAACGTCGTCAACAAGGTTTCCGGCACCAAGCTGCTGCAGGGCGATCTTGCCGAAGCCTGGCGCGAAGGTGAAACCGATTTCGCCAGCGTCGCGATGCGATTCTCGATGATCGACAAGACACTCGATCGCGCCACCGGCCGGTTGGTCGAGGGCAGCGAGCAGCCGATCGAGGCAACGGAAGTGTGGACGTTCCTGCGGCCGCGCGCCGCCAATTGGGAACTATCGGCGATCCAGCAGACCTGATCGCCAGCAACTGACGACGATGAAGGCGCCGCGATGGTTTTGCGGCGCCTTTTCGCTTTTTTTGGCGCCATTACCCGGAATAATATCTCTCAATACGTGTTGACGTCTGACCGAGCCGGCTCGTCGGCGAGCCGGTCGACAACGCATGGGAGGATTCGATGCCCACTCTTGCCACAATGATCTTGCGCGCGTGTTTCCCCGTCATGACGGCCGCGACGCTGACGAGTGCGGCGGTCCAACCGGCGTGGGCGCAGTCGTCGAATGCAACGTTTTTCGTGACCAGCACCGGAATCGGCAATGGAGCCAATCTTGGTGGTCTGGCCGGTGCCGACAATCATTGTCAGATGCTGGCGCAGGCCGCGGGCGCGGGCGCCAGAACCTGGCGGGCCTACCTGTCGACCCAGGAAGCCGATGGCAAGCCCGCGGTGAATGCCCGGGACCGCATTGGCAAGGGGCCGTGGCAGAATTCCAAGGGCATCGTGATCGCAAAGGACGTTGCCGAATTGCACGGCGGCAACAATCTCACCAAGCAAACCGCGCTCACGGAAAAGGGCGACGTCATCAACGGCATTGGCGACAAGCCGAACCGCCACGACATGCTCACGGGGTCGCAGCCTGACGGCA
>DASUIA010000188.1:0-23833 GCA_036273255.1 Bradyrhizobium sp. | reverse complement strand
TACCACCACGTCCCCGGCCTTGACGATGTCGCCGTCATGGGCGCGCAACTCCCCGACCACGCCCCCGGTCGGGTGCTGCACCTTCTTGACACTCGATTGGACCACGATCTGTCCCGGCGCGATCAAGGCGCCCGAGATCTCGGCGGTCGAAGCCCAGCCGCCCAGGCCGCCTGCAAGAAGCACCACGACGGTCAGACCGACGATCAGATGCAGCCGGATCGACTCCCGCGCGTCGACGCTCTGCTTGATCATGATTTGGCAACTCCCGCGTCGGATACGATCTTGATGGGAGGCGGCGGTGTGACCCGCTGCAGCACCTGCCCGAGAACCGTTTCCTTGGGGCCGAACGCCTGCATGCGCCCGTCCCGCAGCACCAGGAGCTGATCGACCGCCTCGATTCCGATCGGCCGGTGCGCCACGATCACCACGATGGCGCCCCGCTCGCGCGCCGCACGAACGGCCCGCGTCAGCGCCTCGTCGCCCTCGGTATCGAGATTGGAGTTGGGCTCGTCGAGCACGATCAGGAACGGATCGCCGTAAAGCGCCCGCGCCAGCGCCACGCGCTGCGCCTGCCCGGCGGAGAGCGAGGTGCCCTGCTCGCCGATCTGGGTGTCGTAGCCTTCGCGCATCTTGATGATCATCTGATGGACGCCGGCCTCCTTGGCCGCGGCGATGATGGCTTCGGAATTGGCGTCGGGATCGAACCGGCAGATGTTCTGGGCCACGGTACCGGCGAACAGCTCGACGTCCTGCGGCAGGTAGCCGATATGTTGGCCGAGCACATCGGGCGACCACTGGTCGAGCGCCGCGCCGTCGAGCCTGACCTTGCCGCGAAACGGCTGCCATACCCCGACCAGCGCGCGCACCAGCGACGACTTGCCCGAGCCGCTCGGCCCGATGACGCCCAATCCATGCCCGGCCTCCAGCTCGAACGTGACGTCCTGGACGGTCACCTTCTGGTCGCCCGGCGGCACGATGCTGACCGCTTCGACCGCAAGGTGGCTCGACGGATTCTGCAGCAGCATCTGCGCCTGACGCGCCGGCAACTGCTCGAGCAAGCGGTTGAGGCGATGCCAGCTCTGGCGCGCGGCGACGAAGCTCTTCCAGTGCGCGATCGTCAGATCGACCGGCGCCAGCGCCCGCGCGCTCAGGATGGAGCCCGCGATGATGATGCCGGCGGTCGCCTCCTGATAGATCACCAGATAGGCGCCGACACCAAGCACGGCTGATTGCAGCATCATGCGCAGCACCTTGGCCATTGCGCCAAGCCCTCCCGCGACGTCGCTGGCGCGCTGATTGCCTGATAGATAATTCTGGTTGGCCTCGCTCCAGCGCCGGGTCAGGCGTCCGGACATTCCCATCGCAACCAGCACTTCGGCATTTCGCCGGCTGGTGGCGGCAAGATCGTTGCGGCGCGCCGCCAGACCCATCGCGTCGCGCACCGGTGCCCGCGACATGTACTCGGTGGCCACGGTGAGGCTGACCAGGATGATCGCGCCGACCAGCGCGGTGAGGCCGATCATGACGTGGAATGCAAAACAGATTGCCAGATAGAGCGGCAACCACGGCAGATCGAAGAACGCGCCGGGGCCCATCCCGGAAAGAAACGAGCGGACATTGTCGAGATCGCGCAGCGGCTGAAGCCCGTCATTGCGGCCGCCGACGATCAGCGGCAGGCGAACCACGGTTTCGAACACCCGCTTGTTGAGGGATTGATCGAGCGCGGTGCCGATCCGGCCGAGAATGCGGGCACGGATCATGTCGAGAACGCCCTGCACGACGTACATGCCACCGGCCAGGATCGCGAGGCCGATCAGGGTGGGCACGCTGCGGCTGGGAAGCACCCGGTCATAGACCTCCAGCATGAACAGCGAGCCGGTCAGATAGAGCACGTTGATCATGCAGCTCATGACGCCAACGCCGATGAAGGCATTGCGGCAGGCGCGCAGCGCATCACCGAGTTCGGAACGCCGGACGCCGGGAACCGCAGACATCAGTCCTGATCTCTTCAACAGGGAGCGGGAACCGCAGTCTTACCGTTGTTTCCGGCCATCGTCCATTTAAGTGATGTTAACCTAAACGGTTCCAGCAGGCCGGCAGCCCGTTCAGCCGCCACGCCGGAACCAAACCGGCTCCAAATCGCTTGTATTGCCACCTCAAACGACAGCATTGGAGTTACCATGATCCGCCGTTTCATCGGAATTACCGCCCTTCTCGCCGCGGTGGCGCTTCCGGTCGTCGCGCAAGCCCAGGGTGTTCCGGGAGGAGTTGAACAAGGCTCGCGAGAGGGCGCACGGGCTGCCGGCCCGGTGGGTGCCGTCGTTGGCGGCGTGGTCGGTGGTGTGGTCGGCGGCGTCACCGGCATTCTGGGCGTCGATCAGCGCCCGCGTTTCCACAGTTACGTCGTCGAGCAACAGCGTCCTTCCTATCGCTATGGTGAGGAGGTCAGGGTCGGCGCGGTTCTGCCGGAGGATGGCGTCACCTATTACGATGTGCCGCCGGAATACGGGGTGCACAATTATCGCTACACCGTCGTGAACGGCCGTACCGTGCTGGTCGAACCGCGCACGCGCCGGATTGTCGAGATCGTCGAGTAACGCGAAGCAGTCGGCTATGACGCCTGGATATGACCCTTGATCATGACCCATGAATATGACCCTTGAAATAGACTTGGGGCCATCCGTTCGGATGGCCCCAATCTTTCAACGTCTCCGCCATCGGCAGGCTGCGGGCACGGTCAGAACCGGCCGCCGGTTCGAAGCAGCCGCACGATCAGCAACAGCACGATGGCACCGATCGCGGAATAGATGATCTCCGATACGAGACCGGTGCCGAGATGGAATCCAAGTCTTGGAAACAGCAGACTTGCGACCAGCGCACCGGCGATGCCGACGAGAATATCGCCAATGATGCCGAAGCCGGTGCCACGCACGATCTTTCCGGCAAGCCAGCCCGCGACCAGGCCCACGAACAAAACGACGATAAGGCTTTCATTGGATATGTACATGAGATCTCCCCCTCTGGACGCGCGCGGTCACCGGCGCGCAGTTTTCGAATCTATCCGTAAACCAGGCATGTGACGACCCCAATCTGACTCCGCCGCCGCTCGGACGATTTGCGAGGAAACTTTCACGCACCGCCGACGTTATGAGGGCATGACACAACCCGATACCTGGTATGTGGCCTATGGGCCCGACAAAGCGGTGAAGACAGACGACAGCGCCAGCGGCCTTGTCCGATCGACCCGCACGTTCAAGTCGGAGGTGGATGCCAAGCTGTTCGCCATGCAGATCCTGGCCAAAGGCTGGACGGCCAGCGCAGGCACGCTGAACCCGCATCAGCCCAAGCGGGTGGTCGGCGCTGCCGAGGTCGAACGCTGGGCCGATCCGGGCCTCGGCGGATAGGCCGTCAATCGGGCGCGCGGTTGTGGAAATCGGTGACGCGCTGGAATGCGGCTCCGATCCGCAGCAGCATCGCTTCGTCGAACGAACCGCCGATCAGCTGCATTCCCACCGGAAGACCGCCGCGCGTGAATCCGCTGGGAATGGCGAGCGACGGCAGGCCGAGGTAATTGATCGGCCGGGTAAACCGGGTGAGCCGCTGGATCACGGCCTCGGCGTCGGGGGCATTGCCGACATCGCTCTCGGCGATGGTCGGCGCGGCCACCGGCGCCACCGGTGCGATCACCGCATCAACCCCGGAGACCGCGGCACGGTGCGCCGCCAGCGCCGGGCCGCGCCACCGCATCGCCTCCAGATAGGAAATCGCGGGGACCGCCAGCCCATTCTGCAGCCGCATCAGCACCTGCGGTCCGTAATCCTGCGGACGCTCGATCATCCAGCGTTTGTGGAAGGCGGCGGCTTCGACCGCGAGAACGAGCTGGCATGCAGCCGAGAGCTGGCGCTGATCCGGCAGATCGATCTGAACGACCTGGACGCCCTCGCTCCCCAAGATCGCGATCGCTTCATCGAGCACGCGCGCCACCTCGGGATCGAGGTCGTCGACATAGAAGGCGGCGGGAACACCGATGGTCACGCCCTTGATCGATGCCTGCGCGGCGGCCATGTAGTCCGGCACGGGGCCGGCGACCGCGGTGGGATCCTCGGGATCGCCGCCGGCCATCAGGCCCAGCAGCAACGCGCAGTCCACGGCACTGCGCGCCAGCGGTCCGACCGTATCCAGCGATTGCGACAGCGGCATCGCGCCGGCGCGGCTGATGCGCCCCACGGTCGTCTTCAAGCCGGTGACGCCGCAGAAATGCGCCGGCATCCGGACCGAGCCGCCGGTGTCCGAGCCCAATGCCGCAAACGTCAGCCGCGCCGCGACCGCCGCGCCCGACCCCGATGACGAACCGCCGGTAATGTGATCGAGGGCCCAGGGATTGTGCACCGGACCGTAATGCGCGTTGTGACCGGTCGGGCCGTAGGCGAACTCCGCCATCTGCAGCGAGCCCAGCCGGATCGTGCCGGCATCCTGCAGGCGCTGCAATGCCGTCGACGTCGTGGTCGCGACGAAATCGCGCCGGATCTTCGAGCCACAGGTAACGACCTTGCCGGCCTCGTAATACATGTCCTTGTGCGCCAGCGGCACGCCATGCAGCGCGCCGCGGTGCCGGCCGTTCGCGAGCGCCGCGTCGGCGGCGTCGGCAGCCGCCAGCGCCGCCTCCGCCTCGATCGCCATGAACGCGTTGAGACGCGGCTGCCAGCGCCCGATTCGATCGAGACAGGATTGCGTTGCTTCGCGCGACGACAGCCGCCTGGATGCAATCGCCTGCGCCACCGACGTCAACGACAGCGAAGCCGGCTCGGCGCTCATTTGCCGGCCTCGTTGCTACGATCCCCGCCCTGCACCACCGTGAAGGTCGCAGGCTCGAGATCGAATGGCAGGGTGCCGGCGACGGCGGCAAAGGCCTCGAATGCCGGACCGAGCGAATCGGCGATCCGCGCCGCGACTTCGGCACTGACGGGCACGCCCGCGACCTCCGCCATTGCCTTGATTTCCCGGGGTGTGGGCCTTGTCATGCGTGCTTTTCCTCCGTTCGAGGGCGAACTTTTCGCGCTACTTCGTCAATAGCGCAAAGGCACCGTTCCAGTCTTCCGGCGGCGGATTCTTCAGATAGCCGAGAATGCGCGCTTCATAGAGATTGTAGAGCAACTCCAGCGTGTTCGCATCATCGGTCCGCCGGCCGCGCTCGATCGCCGCGAGCGCACCGTCCCAGTCGCGGCTGCGGTAGCATGCCAGCATCTCGATGGTCAGGTTGCGAAGCCGCTGAAAACGGCCGGACTGCGCGGTGTCTTCGCGGCCGGCGATGGCATAGATCACCTCGGGCTCCTTCTTGCCCTTGACCATGATGAAATCGAGCTCGAGAATCGCAAACTTCTCCTTGACCGCAAGCGCGGTCCTGGAGCCGACGATGATCGGAAATCCATATTCCTTGGATTGCCCTTCCAGCCGCGACGCCAAATTGACGCTGTCGCCGAGCACCGAATAATCGAAACGCAGGTCGGATCCCATGTTGCCGACCACACAGGTCCCGGTGTTGAGCCCGACGCCGACATTGAGCGGAATATGGCTTTGGCCGTTCTCCTGCGCCTCGCGCTGACGTTCCTCGTTGAGCACGTCGATCCGCTCCAGCATGTCGACCGCAGCTTCGCAGGCATTGAGCTGGTGCTGGGCATCTTCGAGCGGCGCGTTCCAGAACGCCATGATGGCGTCGCCCATGTATTTGTCGATGGTGCCCTTGCGCGCGAGGATCGCATTGGTCAGCGGGGTCAGGAACCGGTTCATCAGCGTCGTGAGGCCTTGCGGATCGTGCTTGTAGGATTCCGAGATCGTGGTGAAGCCCCTGACGTCGCTGAACATGATGGTCATCTCGCGCTCTTCGCCGCCGAGCACCAGCTTCTCCGGCGACTGCGCGAGCTGTTCGACCAGCGCCGGCGACAGATACCGGCCGAACGCCGAGCGGATCTGCCGGCGCTGCGCCTGTTCCCTGACGAAGCTGGAAAAGACCAGCGTGAGGTAGACCGCCGTGGTCGACAGCAGCGGGTAGGTGAAGTCGATCAGCAGCCGATGATGCGTGTAGAAGTACCAGGACATGCCGACCAGGAAAGCTGCAAACGATGCGCCGACGACAACGAGCGTGAGCGCTCCGAACAGCGGCACGAATGCGATCACCAGCAGCCCGAGCGCGAGTGCCATGAACAATTCGACGCCGACGGCGTAATCCGGCTGTGCAAGCAGGGCATTGGTCAGGGCACTCTCGAGCACCTGGGCGTGAACCTCGACACCCGGCACCGCCGGATCGACCGGCGTGGTCTTGATATCGTAGAGCCCCACCGCCGAGGTCCCGATCAGCACCAGCTTGTTGGCTATCCTTTCGCGCGCAACGGTTCCGTCGAGGACGTCCGTTGCCGAAACGAAGATCGAAGGATCGTGGCGCGCAAAGTGAACCCAAAGCTGGCCATTGCGATCGGTCGGAATCTTCAAACCCCTGACGGCGACGCTCTTGATGCCGGCCTTTTCGGATCTGATGACGATCGTCGGCGTGGCGGTTGCCACCCGCAATATCTCGAAACTGAGCGACGGCATGATGGCGCCCTGGGCGCGCAGCAGCATCGGCACCCGCCGGATAATGCCGTCACGCTCGGTCTTGATCGTGATCAGACCGCGTCCGGCCGCCGCCGTTTCCAGAACGCGGATGTTGCGCAACAGGCCGGGAAATTCGAACAGGAAAGGCGTGGGATCCTCTCCACCCATCGCGAATCCGGTCACCGGCAGCGTGCTGTCGAATTCCGACATCACGTTGGCGAGCGCGGTCTCGCCGAGCACCACGCGCGAGCGCCGGATCGCATCGGAGAAAATCTGATCGTTGCTGGGCAGTTCGCGCAGCTTGCTTCTGGTAAAGTCATCGAGATAGCGCATCGTTTCGGCCGCAGTGCCGGGATTGAGCCGGTCAGGCTCCGCGAACACGATGTCGAAGGCGATCACGGCGGCGCCGAGCGTGGTCAGGTTGGTGACCAGATCCGCCAGGCGCGTCCTCGGCCATGGCCACTGTCCGAGCTTGGCCAGGCTCTTTTCGTCGATATCGACAATGGTGACCGGCCTTGCCGTCTTGACCCGCGGCTCGATGACCTGAAACGTATCGAAGACCCGGACCCGAAGCTCGTCGATCGGCGCGGGATCGGCGACGCGCAGCGCCGCAAGCCCGATCAGGAGCCCAAGGCAGGCCAGCCTCGCATAGCCGAACCTCCGCGCGAACCAGCGCCGCCATATCCTCAGCCGCTTCATGCCGTCTGGATATCAGGTTCGAACAATTTGATCACGCCCGATCTGGCGGGTTTTCGGCTCGGCGGCGCTGGCCGCGCGGCGCGTCGGCCAGATCAGCCTCGAACCGCGATCGATAAAATTTTCCACAAAATGGCGAGGCCGGCTTCAGCCTGTTTGGCGCTTTTCGAGCGGTGGCGGTCGACCTTAAGCAGACCAACACCTCCGCTGCCCATCATCCGTCGCGAATGATCCGGTCACGAGCGGGCTCCATCGCCTCGCCGATGCCCGGACAATGGGGCGTCGGATGCGGATTTTCAGTCGGATTCACGCGCGCGCATGGCGTGCCGCCATACTGGCATCGAGCATCGCCTGCCTGGGGCCGGCGACGGATCTCCGGGCCGACCCGCTCGAAGTTTCCGGATCGGAATTGGCCGGCGGAGCCGCCGAGCCGTTCGGGTTGTTCGCGGCGCCCGTAACCTGGGGCCTGCTGCGCGAAAAATGGCTGGGCGTCGAGCGCATGCTCGATGACGAACGGGTACAGCTCGCGCTGTGCGATGGTGACCGCGACCGCTGCGTCTCGCCGGCTGCACTTCGACTGCTTGCCATTGTCGACGAAGGAAGAGCCCGGGAAGGACGTGCCCGCCTCGGCGAGATCAATCGCGCCATCAACCTCGCGATCCGGCCGATGAGCGATCTGGCCCAATACGGTCAGATCGACTTCTGGAGTTCGCCGCTGGTCACCTTTGCGCACGGCGCCGGGGATTGCGAGGATTACGCCATCGCAAAGTACACCGCCTTGCGCCTGGCCGGCATCGCCGCCGACGACCTGCGGATCGTGATCATGCATGACACCCTCAGTGGCGAGGATCACGCCGTCGCCGCCGCGCGGCTGGAAGGCCACTGGCTCACGCTCGACAATCGTCGCATGGCGATGGTGGAAGACGTCTATGTGCGCAACTACCGGCCGACCTTCGTCATCGATCAATCGGGCGTCCGGCAGTATGTCGATCTGTCGTTGCAGGCCCGCGTCGATCCCAACCGCGTGCCGCAGGTCGCGCAAGACGCCGCCGTCGAACCCAGCCTGATTGCACCCTGAAGGCGGCCGTTCTCAGCGCTCCAGGCACTTGTCGACGAATTCCGCGCGGTCTCGGCGCAGCACCTTGGCGTCGTCGGCCTTTTTCGCGCAAATGGCGAGCTTGATCTGCTCATTGCGCCGCTTCACGGCCGCGTCGCGGAATTCCGGCGCGACGCTGTTCGGATCGACCAGCTTTTGCGCCATGGCGCCGCCGCACCAGGACCCCAGCAAAAGCACCACGCCCAGAGGCAGGCCAACCAGCTTACGTCTTGACAGTTGTCTTTGCATGGAGCCCCCCAAGCCCGACCTAAAAAAATATCGAGCCACGATATCAGAACTCCGACCCGCCTCCAATATTCACGACGACGCCGCGGCGCAAGCTTTGCCGGAATTTGCTGCCAACCGTTCACCGCACCGAAACATCTTGGGTTCATGGTCCGCCTCCGAAGTGCAACCCGGATTGTCCCGTCGCCATGACGCCCGCCGAACCATCATCCGCCCTGCAGGTCAAAGGGTTAACAAAGCGTTTTGATCGCGTCGCCGTCGATGCGCTGGACCTTACCGTCCGCACCGGCGAGTTCTATGCATTGCTCGGCCCCAACGGCGCCGGCAAGACCACGACGTTGCGCATGGTGGCCGGCCTGCTGCGGCCCGATTCGGGTTCGGTATCGGTGCTCGGCATCGATGCGCTGGGCGACCCCGTCGCCGCCAAGCAGATCACCGCGTGGGTGTCGGACGAGCCGATGATCTACGACAAACTGACACCGCTGGAATACCTCGCTTTCGTCGCCGGGCTGTGGGGCATCGATCCCAAGACCGCGCAACGTTCCGCGCAGGATCTCCTGGTCTCGCTCGGGCTCGCGCCGCATCTGCACGAGCGGTGCGAAGGCTTTTCCAAGGGCATGCGCCAGAAGGTGGCGCTGGCCGGCGCGCTGGTGCACGAGCCGCGTCTCATCATCCTGGATGAGCCGCTGACCGGTCTCGACGCCGTGTCCGCACGGCACGTCAAGGGACTGCTCGGAGATCGCGTGCGCAATGGCTGCACGGTGATCATGACCACACATATCCTGGAAGTGGCGGAACGCATGGCCGACCGGATCGGCGTGATCGCCTCGGGAAGGCTCGTCGCCGAGGGCACCCTTGCCGAACTCCGCGAGCAGAGCGGCAACAACGACACCAGCCTCGAAGACGTATTCATTGCCCTGGTCGACGTCGAGGCCGCGGCGGCATGAGTTCAGCGGCGCTGACCTGGTTTGCCCGGCACGAAATCCGGCTGGCGTGGCGCGAATGGCTCGCCATGATGACGGCCGGCCGCCGCTTCAGGAAACGCACCGCGATCGTCGGGCTGATGGTCGTTGCCGCGATCCTGCACCTGCCGGCCTACGCGGTGGTCGGCAGGTTCGCGGACTTGCAGCCGCCGCTCGACAAATCCACCCTCATCGTCATCACCACGACGATTTTTCTGGCCTGGGCGCTGATGCTGTCGCAGGCGATCGAATCGGTGACGCGGGTGTTCTACGCCCGCGCCGATCTCGATCTGATCATGTCCTCGCCGGTGGCGCTGAACAACGTGTTCGCCGTCCGTATCGCGGCGATCGCCCTCTCGGTCACCGCGATGGCGCTGTTGCTGTCGACGCCGTTCGTCGACGTTCTCGTGATCGGCGGCGGCCCGCGCTGGCTTGCGGCCTATGGCGTCGTGATCACCATCGGCCTTTCGGCCGCGGCCATGTCGGTTGCGATTACGATCGCGCTGTTTCGAACCATCGGTGCGAGCCGGACCCGGCTGGTTGCGCAAATCGTCGCGGCCATCATCGGTGCGGGCTTCGTGATCGCGCTGCAGATCGCGGCCATCATGTCCTATGGCACGCTGTCGCGATTCGCGGTCCTGACCTCGGATGCGGCGGCCGCCTTGGCGCCCGACATCGACAGCATGGTGTGGTGGCCCGCGCGTGCCGCATTTGGCGAGGCCCAGCCATTGGTGCTGCTGCTCGCCGGCGGATTCTTGCTGCTCGGGGCCATGATGGCGATCTTCTCGCCCCGGTTTGCCGACACCGCCATTGCCGTCTCCGCCAACTCGGCACCGGCGCATCGGGGCTTCCGCCCAACGGCGTTTCGCAAGGGCTCGCGGCAACGGGCGCTGCGATCAAAGGAATTCCTGCTGCTGCGCCGCGATCCCTGGCTGGTGTCGCAGACCCTGATGCAATTGCTCTATCTGGCGCCGCCCGCGCTGATGTTGTGGCGGAGTTTCGCCGACCGTTCAACCGCGGTCACGCTGATCACCCCGGTGCTGGTGATGGCGGCGGGCCAGCTCGCCGGCGGTCTGGCCTGGTTGACGATTTCGGGCGAAGACGCCGCCGATCTGGTCACGACGGCGCCGCTCGCGCCCTCGTTCGTGATCCGCGCCAAGATCGAAGTGGTGCTGATCACGATCGGCGTGATCTTCGCCCCATTGGTCGCAGCCCTGGCATTCGCTGCACCGCTGCAGGCGGCGGTTACCGCCTTGAGCGTCGCCATCGCTGCCGCAGCCGCGACCTCGATCCAGCTCTGGTTCCGGGTGCAGGCGAAGCGCAGTCAGTTCCGCCGCCGCCAGACTTCGTCGCGGCTCGCCACCTTCGCGGAAGCATTTTCGTCGATCGGCTGGGCCGCGACCGCCGCCCTGGCGCTCGCCATTCCGATCGCCGCTGTCATTACCGGCCTGATGACCACGGCAATTCTGGCGACCACCTGGAAACTCAGCCCGCGGCGGGGTTGAGCGGGCCCTGCATGGCGTCTCTTGATCGTTGGATTTAGCGCATTCGCGGATCCGTTACGCCCGCACCAACTCCATCACGGCAGCGGCAAACGCCTCGGGCGCTTCCTGCGGCAGATTGTGACCGGCCTGCGGGATGACGCGATGGATGCGGCGGCCGGTAAACTTCGCCGCGCTTGCACTGCCATCGGTCGCGGGGGCAACGCCGTCGGCTTCGCCATCCAGGGTGATGGTGGGAACGGCGATCGCGGGCAGTGTTGCGAGCCTGCGTTGCAGATCGGCATATTGGGGCGCACCGTCGGCAAGACCGTAGCGGTGACGATAGCTGTGGATCACGACGTCGACATAGTCGGGGTTGTCATGAGCGATCGCCGTGCGCTTCAGCGTGGCCTCGTCGAAATGCCAGTTCGGCGACCACTGCTTCCACAGGATCCGGGTGATTTCGCGCCGGTTGGCGGCGAGCCCGGCGCGGCCGCGCTCGAGCTGGAAATAATACTGATACCAGAACGCGACCTCCTGCTCCGGCTGCGCCGGGACCATGGCCCTGGCGATATTCTGAATCAGATAGCCGTTCACCGAGACCAGGCCTTGGCAGCGATCCGGCCATAGCGCCGCCGCCACGCAGGCGGCGCGACCGCCCCAGTCATATCCGGCAAGGACCGCACGCTTGATCCCGAGCGCATCCATCAGCGCCATCAGATCGGCGCCGACCGCGGCCTGTTCTCCCGAACGCGGCGTCGCCTGGTCGCGGAAACGGGTCGGCCCGTAGCCGCGAAGATAGGGAACGATGGTGCGGCAGCCCTCTGCGGCCAACATCGGCGCCACGTCCACAAAGGAGTGGATGTCGTAGGGAAAGCCGTGCATCAACATCACCACCGGCCCGTCCGCCGGCCCCGTTTCGTAATAGGCGATGTCGAGCACGCCGGCCTCGATCTGGCGCAGCGGTTCCAGCCGTTGTGCGGAAGCAGCGCGGGGCGCCGGCGGTCCCGGTTGAACGATGGCGGGTCGCATCGAGGTTCCTTCCATCGCTACAACTCCCGACCGAAAGATCAACGAGCCGACAGGCTGACAGTCCATTGGTTGCGACACAATAGCCTCCTGTGGCATTCGCGAAACAATATCGTCATTCGACGTCATCACGGACGAACCCGGTCTCGATGCGCTAGTATCGCCAACGGTCGAACCAGAACGGCAACAGGGAGTGACGATCCATGGTTACCGGCAAGTCCGCCCCATCGAAAAGCGGACTCTACGCGGATCCGCGCGAGGATTGGCTTGCGCAGCGTCGAGAGGAAATCATCGATCCGCAGCGCCCGATCGTCGATCCGCATCATCATCTATGGGATCGCGGCGGGCAACGGTATCTGATCGAGGAGATGACCGACGACATCGCCTCCGGTCACAATATTGTCGCCACCGTCTATGTCGATTGCCGCTCGATGTACCGCGCCACCGGGCCGGAAGCGTTCCGGCCGGTGGGCGAAGTCGAATTTGCCAATGGCGTCGCGGCGATGAGCGCGAGCGGAGGCTACGGCAAGGCGGCGATCTGCGCCGGCATCGTCAGCCACGTCAACCTGTTGCTCGGTGACGACGCGCGGCCGGTCCTGGAAGCCGAGATTGCCGCCGGCAACGGCCGCTTTCGCGGCATCCGGCATTCTTCGGCGTGGGATGCGGATCCCGAGGTGGCCGGCATGTATGCCACGCGCCCGAAAGGACTGCTGCTCGATCCCGCCTTTCGCAGGGGCTTCGCCTGTCTTGCACCGCTCGGCCTGAGTTTCGACGCATGGCTGTTCCATCCGCAGATCGGCGAACTGATCGATCTTGCCCGTGCCTTTCCGGATACGAGGATCGTGCTCGATCACTGCGGCGGTCCGGCCGGCATCGGCCGTTATGCCGGCCGGCGCGATGAAGTCTTTCAGGTGTGGAAGGCGTCGATCATGGAGACCGCGAAATGCCCCAACGTCACGGTCAAGCTCGGTGGCCTGGCGATGCGGTTGCTCGGATATGACTTTCACGAACGACCGATGCCGCCTTCGTCGGCGGAGCTGGCGGCAGCATGGCGACCCTACATCGAGACCTGCATCGAGGCCTTCGGCCCCGAGCGCGGCATGTTCGAGAGCAATTTCCCCCCGGACAAGGGGCAGTGCAGCTATCAGGTGATCTTCAACGCCTTCAAGCGCATCGCCGCGCAATATAGCGAGGCCGAGAAGGCTGCGTTGTTCTCGAAAACGGCATCGGATTTCTACCGGCTCAGCATCGGCTGATACCAACGGCCCTGCGTAATTGACTCGTCATGCCCGCGCTTGTCGCGGGCATCCACGTCTTGAAGGCCGAACAGCATCAAAGACGTGGATGGCCGGAACAGGTCCGGCCATGACGAAGATAGAGAATCATCATCCGGGACCGTTGGTATGACAAGGTAGCGTGCTATTCCTTGACGGACCGGATGAGCGGCAGGTCACGCACGGCCTAAAGGGCCGCCCCGAATGCGCCGGAATCAAGCTGCTTCAGTTGCCGCCGATACGACCTTGCCGCAGAAATCGATGGTGAAATTCCGTCAATTCAGCGAGCGTGGCCGCCGGAATTGCCATCACGGCGCGCAGGCGCCTGACGGCGTCGATCGTCTCGTGCCGGTCTGGACTAACCAGAACCCATCAGGCTTTCAGCCGGACGACCGCCGCCCGGCACGAGAATCTTCTTGAGCTTGAGAAATACCAGCAACGCATAGCCGAGCCAGGCTGGCTGCGTCTTGCGACAGAAGGCAAGCTTTCGGACCCGTCCTTCGACATGCCATCTGGCATGCGCGCCATTCCTGAAGAAGACGACGTCGCCAGCGACATAGCGGGTTGGCGGCATGGTATCGCTTTCGAGGACGATGGAACCTTCGAGGATCAACACCGTCTCGTCGAAATCATAGTACCAGTTGAACCTGCCCTCGCTGCACTCCCAGACCATGGTCAAAGCGAGCCCGTCGGCACTCTCGGACAGTACGCAGCGTTGCGCGACCGGGTTACCCTCGATGATCCAGGACGGCTCGATCGGCCGCGGCACCAGGTTGACGGCCAGATTGGTCGTTTCGATCAACTGGCGCGACATCGCGGACCTCAAACATTCAAGATAACAGTGTGATTCAACGCGATGCACCCGCGCGATGGTTCGCGCAACCTAGCGGGCGACTGCTTAAGCCTTTCTTACAGACATCACTGGAAACAAGGTAGAACAACCTGCAGGATTGTGTGCTCTGCCGCTACCGGCCCGTTGATGGAGGCCAAGCAGGCAGCCCGGACCGCGATCGGCCGGCGGCACCGACCTTGAATGGTCCTCAGGCCCATTCGCCTTTGCGGAACACCGGGACGCGGCGGCCATCGGCATGAATGCCATCGATGTCGATTTGATCCGAGCCGATCATCCAATCGATGTGAATGAGGCTCTGGTTGCCGCCCTGGGCCGCAATCTGCTCCGGCGTCAGCCTGGCGCCATCGACGAAGCATTTGGAATAGCACTGGCCGAGCGCGATATGGCAGGCGGCGTTCTCGTCGAACAGGGTGTTGAAGAACAACAGCCCGCTTTTCGAGATCGGCGAGGAATGCGGCACCAGCGCCACCTCACCGAGTCGGCGTGCGCCCTCGTCGGTATCGAGCACCTTGTTCAGCACCTCCGCCCCGCGCGCGGCCTTCGCCTCGACGATGCGGCCGTCCTCGAATCGCACCGCGATGCCGTCGATCAGTGACCCCTGATAGGACAGCGGCTTGGAGCTCACGACATGTCCGTCAACCCGCCGGGCATGCGGCGCGGTGAAGACCTCCTCGGTCGGAATATTGGCGTTGCAGGTGATGCCGTTTTTGGCGGTGGATGCGCCGCCCTCCCATTCATGGCCGTCGGCGAGGCCGATCGTCAGGTCGGTGCCGGGGCCGGAATAGTGCAGCGCGCTGAACCTCTGCCCGTTCAGCCATTCGGTCCGGCTGCGCAGCGCGGCATTGTGCGTTTCCCATGCGCCGATTGCGCCATCATGATCCACGCGCGAGGCCGCGAAGATGGCGTCCGCGAGCCTGCCGAGCGCGACGTTCTCGTCGTCATCGGGGAAAACCAGCTTCGCCCACGACGGGCTCGGATAGGCGACGATGTTCCAGTTGATGTCGAAGGTGACGATCCGTTCCAGCGCCGGCTTGTAGGCGATGGAGTTGGCCTTGCTGGCGCGCGCGACCTTGCCGGGGTCCTGGCTCGCGAGCAGCATCGGATCGTCGCCGACAATGGCAAGCCGCGCCGTGTTGGCGGCAAAGGCCTTCGACATTCCTTCATAGAGCCAGCCGGCCGCGCGGTCGAAGCTGTGGTCGTGCCCGAACCGATAGCGCGACAGCGTGATTGCCTCGTCCGACAGGATGGTCGTGACCAGACCCGCGCCGGCCTTGTAGGCATGTTCGGCAACCTTCCGCACCAGCGGCAGCGCCACCGTGGGCGCCGTCAGCAGCAGATCCTGCCCTGATTGCAACCGCAATCCGACTTTCACCGCCACCTCGGCCAGCCGGTCGAGCTTGACGGGGTCGATCGGCGCTGCGAAGTGGCGCTGGTGTGCGGTCATGACGGGCCCTCGTCCGGATCAGGTCGGTGCTGCACAGATAGGCAAGCCGGCCCGGCCATTCAACGCCTCGAGGCTGCCAGCACCCGGTCGACCATTTCAGGCGCGAGACCGAGATAGTTCCCCGGCGAGGTCAGCCGATCGATGGTGGCGCGATCGATGCGGCCGGAAACCAGCGGGTTCGCCGACAGCGCGTCGGCGAGCGTCAGATGCTTCTCGTTGGCGAGCCGGCAGGCGTCATAGACGACGTCATGGGCTTCCTGCCGGCCAAGCTGCGGAGCCAGTCCCATCATGACGGCCTCGGCGACGATCAGCCCGCGGCTGACATCGAGATTTTCCGCCATCCTGTTCTGGTCGACGATCAGGCCGCCGAGCGCGAATTTCGCCTGGTGCAGCGCGCCGGCGGTCAGTACGAAGCTTTCCGGAATCGCCATCCACTCGGCATGCCACGGCCCGGTGGCGCGCTCGAAATCCTGAACCATCGCATCCAGCATCAGTCCGGCGTGCTGGCGTACGCCCTTGCACGCCGCCAGCATCAGTTCGGACGAGATCGGATTGCGCTTCTGCGGCATCGTCGAAGAGGCCCCGCGCCCCTTCACAAAGGGCTCATAGAGCTCGGCGAATTCCGTCGAGGCCATGATCATGATGTCGAGGGCGATCTTGCCGAGCGAGCCGGTCACGAGGCCGAGGAAATTGACGACCTCGGCAAGGCCGTCGCGCGCGACGTGCCAGGTCGAAACCGGAACGCCGAGACCAAGCTGCCGGCAAAACGCCGACTGGACGTCGAAGCCCCTGTCGCCGAGCGAGGCGAGCGTGCCGGCCGCGCCCGCGAACTGGCCGACCAGGACCCGCGGCTTCAACTGTTCGAGGCGCTCGGCGTGGCGATCGAACATCGCAAGCCAGATCGCGGTCTTGTAACCGAACGTCACCGGCAGCGCCTGCTGCAGATGGGTACGGCCCGCCATCGGCGTGTCGCGATGGCGCCTCGACAGATCGGCGAGGATGCCGCGCAGCGCCGCGAAGTCCGCCTCGATGATCGAGAGACCGTCCCTGACCTGGAGGATGACGGCGCTATCCATGATGTCCTGCGTGGTCGCGCCCCAATGAACATAGCGACCCGCCTCGCCGCACTGTTTGGCGAGCTGATGCACCAGCGGCAGGATCGGATAACCGACGATTTCGGTCTCGCGGCGCAGCAGATCGAAGTCAAGCAACGACGCATCTGCCCGCCCCGCGATTTCCGCGGCGGCCTCGGGCGGGATCACGCCGCACTCGGCCTCGGCCTTTGCCAACGCGACCTCGACCTCGACATAGCGGGAGATCAGGCTGAAATCGGAGAAAACCTCGCGCATCGGCGGCGTGCCGAAGGCGTCGCGGAACAGGATGGAATCGAGGACCGTGGTGGAGGTCGGAAAAGCTGGCATATCGTTTCCTCGGGGACGGGCAGCGGGAACTGGCGGTCGCGGGCAAAGCGAAAGATGATGTATTTTACATCATTGTAATGATGTGGTATATCAAATATCCCCTGCAAACATGGAATTCTGGTATTGATCACGTCATTCCAGATGCGGGCAGCCCGGGCGCTGCTTGGCATTGATCAGAAGACACTGGCGGACCTCGCGAGGGTCTCGCTGCCGACGATCCAGCGGATGGAAGCCAGCCATGGCAACGTGCGCGGGGTCGTGGGGTCCCTGACCAAGGTGGTCGATGCGCTGAATCGCGCGGGCGTGGACCTGATCGGCGAGCATGCGCGGAGCGACGACGGCGGACGCGGTGTGCGTCTTAGGCAACCGGGACCGCCGGCCCGCATCTGATCGCACGGCTCTCCCCCGCCGAAGCGCGGTATCGCGGGACACCGGGAGCGGGAAGGCATGGACGGCATAAGCACGGATGTGGCTCGGCCTCGGGTGGCGAGCTTTGCGGATCTGTTCACGCCAAAACTGCTCACGGTCCTTCGCGAGGGCTATGGGCTGGACAGTTTCCGCGCCGATATCGTCTCGGGATTGACGGTCGCGATTGTCGCGCTGCCGCTGTCGATGGCGATTGCCATCGCCTCGGGCGTCACGCCCGATCGCGGGCTTTATACCGCCATCGTCGGCGGTTTTTTTGTGTCGCTGCTCGGCGGCAGCCGGTTTCAGGTCGGCGGCCCGGCTGGCGCATTCATCGTGCTGGTCGCGCAGGCCGTGCAGCAGCACGGCGTCGACGGCGTTATCCTCGCCACCCTGATGGCCGGTGCAATTCTGGTCGTTGCCGGCCTGCTGCGACTGGGCACCTATGTCAAATTCATCCCCTATCCCGTGACGGTGGGATTCATCGCCGGCATCGCCGTGATAATTCTCGCAAGCCAGATCAAGGATCTGTTTGGTCTCTCGCTGCATGATGCGGAACCGGCCGCGCTGTTGCCCAAGCTCATGGCGCTCGGGAACGCACTCGGCACGATCAAGCTGCCGGCGCTGCTGCTGGCGATGCTAACCACTGGGCTGATTGCCGTGCTGCGGATCCTGCGGCCGGATTGGCCCGGCATCCTGATCGGCGTCGTTGCCGCAACCGGGATGGCGTGGGCGCTGGCGCTGCCGGTGGAAACAATCGGCACGCGTTTCGGCGGCATCCCTGAATCGATTCCGTGGCCGTCAATGCCGGTGTTGTCGCCACAAAAGATGCTGGCGGTGCTGCCCGATGCCATCGCCTTCGCATTGCTCGCATCGATCGAATCGCTGTTATCGGCGGTGGTCGCCGATGGCATGACCGGACGGAGGCATCGCTCGAATTGCGAACTGGTGGCGCAGGGGGTCGCCAATATGGCGTCAGCCCTGTTCGGCGGCATCTGCGTCACCGGCCTGATCGCAAGGACCGCGACCAATGTGCGCGCCGGCGCGCGCAGCCCGGTCGCAGGCATGATGCATTCGCTGTTCCTGCTGCTGTTCATCCTGATTGCCGCGCCGCTCGCCAGCTACATTCCACTTTCGGCGCTGGCGGCGGTGCTGGTGGTGGTCGCCTGGACCATGGCGGAGAAGCAGGAGTTCTGGACGCTGCTTCGCTCCTCCTGGGGCGACGCCGTGGTGCTGCTCGCCACCTTTCTGCTGACGGTGTTCCGCGACCTGACTCAGGGGATTCTGGTCGGCTTTGCGCTTGGCGCGGTGCTGTTCATCAACCGCATGGCGGAGGCCACCGGCATCGAGGCAGGAATCCCGCTGGCGGCCGGCGACCGGGCGGACGACGCCAATGGCGATCGCCGGCCCTACGACGCGAGCCTCGCCACCGATCCGGATCTAATGGTGTACCGCATCACCGGTGCATTCTTCTTCGGCGCGGCCGCCGCGATCGGAACCGCGCTCGACAGCATCGGCGACCGGCACAAGGCATTCGTGATCGATTTTGCGGCGGTGCCGCTGCTGGACTCGACCGCGGCGAACACGATTCATCGCATGGCGGTGAAAGCGCGGCGGCACGGCGGCCGGCTGTTCATCACCGGGGCCTCACCGGCGGTGCGCCGGACCCTTCTGATCCACGGCGTGCGACCGCCGCTCGCGCGCTTTCGCGACAGCATCGATCGCGCCGTCGCCGACATCAAGGCCGGCTTGCAGGAACCGGAGCATGAGCGGCCGGTCGTGCATTGACAGCGGTGATCGTGACCTCTCTCGCGGTCAGGCCGGCCGGAACGCGCGCCAAAGCAATTGCCGCCGAGCGAAGGACGCAGCCGTTGCACGACCTTGCCGTCAACGAGCACCAGCGCCGTTCGGCAACATCGTCATCACCCTTGGAGCTCGAGGAAAAAAACGTTTGTTCCGATCGAGCGGCCCGTCTAGGCTTCGAACCACGGCCGCGCCCCCGGGTTGCGCAACAAGATGGAACACGCCGGTGACATCCCTGGAGCCAGTGCCGCGCCGCCTGATCGTCGGAATTTCCGGCGCGTCGGGGGTGACGTATGGCGTTCGACTGCTGCAACTCCTGCGCAATGCCGGCGTCGAAACCCACCTCGTGATGTCGAAGACGGCCGAGATCACCTTTGCCTATGAGACCGCGTTCAAGATTGCGGATGTGAGGGCACTGGCGCATACCCATCATCGCATCGACGACATGGCGGCCTGCATTTCAAGCGGGTCTTTTCATACCGCAGGCATGATCGTTGCGCCCTGCTCGATCAGGTCGATGTCCGAAATCGCAACCGGCGTGACCACGACGTTGCTGACGCGGGCGGCCGACGTAACGCTCAAGGAACGCCGGCGGCTGGTGCTGATGGTGCGCGAAACGCCCCTGCATACCGGTCATCTGCGCACCATGACGGCAGTCTCGGAGATGGGCGCAATCGTCGCGCCGCCGGTACCGGCCTTCTACGCCAAGCCGGATACGCTCGACGACATGGTGGATCACACCGTGGGACGGGTCCTCGATCTGTTCGCGATCGACGTCGGTGTCGTCAGCCGCTGGGGCGAGCGGCCCGAGTTGCGCGGCCGTCCGCCCCGGCGGGAAGAACTTTCCTGATGGGAAAGAATGGCGTTCGAGCGCATTCATGTAAAGTGCATCGAAAACATCGATCTCGGCCGCGAGCTGCAAAGCCCCCTTCGCACGGATGGTCGCTGGCTGAGTTATGATCGAGCGGTTATCCTGAAAACAGGCAACAATAGTCACGGGAGAATGGTTGGGATGGCCGAAGCCGCCAGCGGCGCTGTCACCGGCACGGAGCCAGCGCCGCCTTGGGTCGGGCGTTCGATTCCGCGCGTCGAGGACGCGGCGCTGCTGACCGGACGCGGCCGCTTCATCGACGATCTCGGGATTGCTCCCGGCACGCTGCACGCTGCCATGCTGCGCTCACCGCATGCGCATGCGGACATCATCGCGATCGACGCCTCGGCGGCCCGGCGCGCGCCCGGCGTGGTCGCGGTGCTCGATGGCGCCGACATCAAGGCGCTGACCGCAAGTCTCGTGGTCGGCGTCAAGGCACCGGTCGAATGCTGGCCGATCGCGGTCGGTCGCGTGCGCTACGCCGGCGAGCCGGTCGCCATCGTCGTCGCCACCGATCGCTATCTCGCCGAAGACGCCGTTGACCTGATCGAGGCGCGTTACGAGATGCGTCCCGCGGTGATCGATCCGCTGGCAGCCCTCAGCGCGGACGCGCCGGTCTTGCACGATGGCTTTGGCGGCAATGTCGCGAGCGATCGGAGCTTTCGCTACGGCAATCCGGAACAGACCTTTGCATCGGCAACGCACCGGATCAGCCTCGACATCCGCTATCCGCGCAATTCCTGCACCCCGATCGAAACCTACGGCGTGGTCGCGGCGTATGATGCGGGCGAGGATGCCTATGACGTGCTGGCCAATTTCCAGGGTCCCTTCAGCATCCATGCCGTGCTGTCGCGGGCGCTGCGCGTGCCCGGCAATCGCCTGCGGCTGCGGACGCCGCCGGATTCCGGCGGCAGCTTCGGGGTCAAGCAGGGTGTGTTTCCCTATATCGTGCTGATCGCCGCGGCCGCGCGGGCGGCGGGCCGCCCGGTCAAATGGATCGAGGATCGGCTCGAGCATCTGACCGCGTCGGTTTCCGCGACCAACCGGGTCACCACGCTGAGTGCTGCCGTCGCCGAGGACGGCCGCATTCTCGCGCTCGATTGGGATCAGGTCGAAGACTGCGGCGCGCATCTGCGCGCTCCCGAGCCGGCGACGCTGTATCGCATGCACGGCAACCTGACCGGCGCCTACGACATCCGCCATCTGGCGATCCGCAACCGCGTCGTCGTCACCAACAAGACGCCGAGCGGGCTCAATCGCGGCTTCGGTGGCCCGCAAGTCTATTTCGCGCTGGAACGCCTGGTTCAGCGCATCGCGGTCGAGCTCGGGCTCGACCCACTCGACGTCATCAGGCGCAATTTGATTGCGGCCGATCGCTTTCCATACCGGACCGCCAGCGGGGCAACGCTCGACTCCGGCGACTATCAGGAGGCGATTCGGCGCGGTATCGAGGAAGGGGCTCTCGCAGAACTCAAATCGCGGCGCGACGCGGCGCGCGCGCAAGGCCGGCTATACGGGATCGGCTATACCGCCGTGGTCGAGCCCAGCGTGTCCAACATGGGCTACCTCACCACCGTGCTGACGCCGGCCGAGCGCCGCAAGGCCGGCCCGAAGAACGGCGCCCAGGCCACCGCGACGGTTGCGATCGATCCGCTCGGCAGCGTCAGTGTACATGTGGCCTCGGTCCCCCAGGGCCAGGGCCATCGCACCGTCCTTTCGCAGGTTGTGGCCGACGTGTTCGGACTCTCGCCCGCCGATATCCGGGTCAACACCGAGATCGACACCGCCAAGGACGCCTGGTCGATCGCGTCGGGAAATTACGCGAGCCGCTTTGCCCCCGCCGTGGCCGGCACCGCCAGGCTCGCCGCCGTGCGAATTGCCGAACGGCTGGCGCGGATCGCCGCCAGCCAGTTGAACACGGAGATCGAGGATATCGGATTCGCCGGCGGCAACGTCGGATCGAAACGCAACCCCGACAACAAGGTATCGTTTTCGCGGCTGGCCGGGCTGAGCCACTGGTCGCCTGCGGCGCTGCCCGACGGCATCGGCCAGACCATCCGCGAAACGGTGTTCTGGAGCCCGCCGGAGTTGACCGCACCGGACGAACACGACCATATCAACTCCTCACTCTGCCACGGCTTCATCTTCGACTTCTGCGGCGTCGAGGTCGATCGGACCACGCTGCAACCCCGGATCGATCGCTACGTCTCGATGCACGACTGCGGGACCATCCTGCATCCGGCCATGGTCGACGGGCAAATTCGCGGCGGTTTTGCCCAGGCGATCGGCGCCGCCCTGTATGAAGAATATGCCTACGCCGCCGACGGCAGTTTTCTGACCGGCAGCTTTGCCGACTATCTGCTGCCGACCATCGCGGAGGTGCCGGATCCGCTCATTCTCCACATGCAGACGCCCTCGCCATTCACGCCGCTGGGATCGAAGGGCGTCGGCGAAGGCAATTGCATGTCGACGCCGGTCTGTATCGCCAACGCGGTCGCCGATGCGTTGGGGCTCAAGGACATCGAGTTGCCGCTGGTGCCGGCCAAACTCGCACCACTCGTGCGCGGTGCCGAACCCACGCCACCAGCGCGTCGTGGTGCCGGCGCGACCACGCCACGAAGCGGCGACCGGCGTCTGCGCGGCGAGGGCGAAGCGACCGTCAGTGCCCCGGCCGATCGCGTCTGGACCATGCTGCTCGACCCGGCGACCCTTCAGGCGGCCATTCCCGGCTGCCACACCCTGCAGAAAATCTCCGACACGCATTTCCGGGCCGACGTAACGCTCGGCGTGGGTCCCGTGAAAGGACGCTACCGCGCCGAGGTGAGATTGTCCGACCCCGATCCGCCGCATGCGGTCACACTCAGCGGCTCCGCTGAGGGCGCGCTCGGATTCGGCCGCGGCGAAGGACGCATCACCCTTGTTCCACGCCCAGATGGCGGCACCACGATCCGCTATGCCTACGAGGTGGCGATCGGCGGCAAGGTGGCCAGCATCGGTGGCCGCCTGCTCGACGGCGCCGCGCGGGTGATCATCGGCCAGTTCTTTGCGGCGCTGGCGCGCCAGGCGGATGGCGGTGCCGCCGCGCACTCCCGTCCTTCGTGGCTTGCGAGGCTGCATCGCCGGCTTGGAGGGACGCCATCATGAAGCCCGCCGCGTTCGATTATGTTCGCGCCGAACATCTCGACGAGGCGCTCGACGTGCTCGGCCGCGAAAGCGGTGATGCTCGCATCATCGCCGGCGGCCAATCGCTGATGCCCATGCTCAACATGCGCCTGGCCAGGCCGAGGACGCTGGTCGACATCATGCGGCTTGCGGAACTGGCGAGGATCGAGACCACCGCCGACACGGTCACCGTCGGCGCCGCGGTCCGCCAGGATTCGCTGCTCGCATGGCCGGACCTTGCCCACCACTTGCCGTTGGTAGCCCAAGCCTTGCCGTGGACGGGACATGTGCAGACCCGAAGCCGCGGCACCATCTGCGGCTCGATCGCGCATGCCGACCCCAGTGCGGAGCTGCCGCTGGTGCTGCTGGCGCTCGGCGGCGAGGTGCATCTGCGCAGCGCCAGCCGGCGCCGGCGGGTGACCGCGAAGGATTTCTTCGCCGGGATGATGGCGACGACGCGCACCGATGACGAATTGATCGAAGCGGTCGCATTTCCAGCCTC
>DASUIA010000187.1:0-3693 GCA_036273255.1 Bradyrhizobium sp. | reverse complement strand
TGTATGGACTGGGGACATCGAGGACAGTTTTGGCGACCCGTTCGGGGACATCGAGGACACTTGCGGACCCTCTGGAGAGGGGTTGGCGAGGGGGACCATTTCGATGCCTTGGCGGGAGCTTACGGTGATTGATCAACGCGAGGAGTTTGTGAAGCTGGCGATGTTGCCAAAGGCGAACATGAGCGAACTGTGCCGGCGCTTTGGCATCTGTCGCAGCAACGGCCACAAGTGGGTGGGGCGGTACTTGAAGGAAGGGCGCGAAGGTCTTGCCGATCGCTCGCGTCGGCCGCGTCGCAGCCCGAAGCGGACCGACGAGGCTGTTGAAGCCGAGGTGCTGCGCATTCGGCAGGAGAGCAACGACGCCTGGGGAGGGCGCAAGATCGCGCACGTGATGGAGCGCGACGGCGCGCCCGTGGTCCCGGCGATGAGCACGATCACCACAATCCTGCGGCGACATGGAAAGTTGGTGCGGGGTGCGGGCGAGCATCCTGGTCCCTACCAACGGTTCGAGCGGGCACAGCCCAACGAACTCTGGCAAATGGACTTCAAGGGCGACTTTGCACTGTCGCGGGGGCGCTGCCACCCTCTGACCGTGATCGATGACCACTCGCGCTACGCGCTGTGCACGCAGGCCTGCGGCAACGAGCAGGATGCTCCCACGCGCGAGCGCCTGGTGGCCGTGTTCCGCCGCTATGGGCTGCCCAATACCATGCTGATGGACAATGGCTCGCCGTGGGGCGATTCCGGCGGCGGACGGTTTACCGCGTTCTCGGTATGGCTGTTGCGGTTGGGAATCCGGGTAACGCACGGTCGCCCTTATCATCCGCAGACGCAGGGCAAGGACGAGCGGCTGCATCGCACGATGAAGGCCGAGATCGCGCTCGACCGTTTGGCGGACCTCGACCACTGCCAGCGCGTCTTCGACACCTGGCGGCACGTCTACAATTACCGCCGGCCGCATCAGGCGATTGGCATGGCAACCCCGAGCGAACGCTATCGGCCAAGCGAGCGGCCGTTCCCGGGGCAATTGCCGGCGGTCGAATACTGGCCCGGCGATATCGTTCGAAAGGTGGATAAGATAGGCGACATCAGCTTCAGGAACCTTCGCATTCGCGTCGGCAAGCCGTTTCGTGGCGAGTGGATCGCGCTGCGTGCGAACGCCGAGGACGGGGTCTTCAGCATTCATTTTTGCACCCACAAGATCGGCGTGATCGATCTTCGCGCGGTCGCCGCCCCAGGCTGTGGACTTGTGGACATCGCGCCAACGCCCGCTCCCACCGACGAAGCTGTAGCCGCGATGCCCACAACCCCACAGCCAACGCAGCAACAAACGATCGACAACCGGACTTGAAGAGCGCAAATAAAGTGTCCTCGATGTCCCCGAACGGGTCGCCAAAACTGTCCTCGATGTCCCCAGTCCATACAGAAGAACGGGGAGAGGGAAAGTGGTCCTGATGCGCTAGCAGTCTGACTCACGGGAAAGCAGGTCGCGATGGAGCGGCAAGTGATCCGACGCAAGGCCACCGGAGCGAAGTCCGACCACGATCCCGACGGCAGGGACGGCGGCGTGCAATCCGTCGATCGCGCGCTGCAGATCATCGAGACCTTGGCCGAGGACGATGAGGGCTACCGCCTCTGCGATCTTGCGGTGCGCACGGGGCTGTCGACATCGACCGCCCATCGGCTGCTGACGACGCTGGAAAAACGCCGCTTCGTGCAGTTCGACCGCTCGCAGTCGAAATGGCATGTCGGCGCCCAGAGTTTTGCCGTGGGCGCGACCTTCACCCGCCGCCGCAATTTCGTGGCGCAGGCGATCCCATATTTGCGCAAGCTGCGCGACCAGACCCGCGAAACCGCCAATCTCGCCGTGGTCGACGACGAATCCATCATCGTGCTGACCCGCGTGGAAAGCCGGGAGATCATGCGCTCGCTGACCAAGGTCGGCGGCCGCGTGGCGATGGTGGCGTCCGGCGTCGGCAAGGCGGTGCTCGCGACCTATGCCGATGACGACGTCGGCGCCATCATCGCCCATCACGGCATGCCGCGGCTGACCGAAAAATCGATCGTGCGGCCGGGTGAATTGTTCCGGCAGCTCGAGACCATCCGCCGCCAGGGTTTTGCGGTCGATGACGAGGAAGCCTGCATGGGGCTGCGCTGCGTCGCCGCCGTGGTCTTCAACGATTGCGCCGAGGCGCTGGCCGCGATTTCGGTCTCCGGCATGACCAGCCGCGTGACGGAAGAGCGGTTGCCCGAGTTCGGCAGGGCGGTGCGCGAAGTGGCTGCCGAATTAACGACGGCGCTCGGCGGTGTGATGCCCGAGGCGAAGTCCGCCTGGGCCGGGTTTGCAGACGGTCGCGACCCCTCTGAAAGAATTTAGGTCTGGCGGCGAGAGCCCTGACGTCGGAATATCCGACCGGCGACGCCGTCGGGAGCTTTCGCGTGCATCGCCTCTTAATGGGGAAAGTCATGCCTTCCGAACTCCGCTCGCCCCGTCTCGCGGTTCTGATTGACGCCGACAACGCTTCCGCAAAGATTGCGGATGGACTGTTCGAGGAGATCGCCAAAATCGGCGAGGCCAGCGTTCGTCGCATCTACGGCGACTTCTCCAACCCTCGATCCAAGGGCTGGGCCGACATTCTGTCGAAGCACGCCATCATACCCCAGCAGCAGTTCGCCTATACGACGGGAAAGAACGCCTCCGACATCACCTTGGTCATTGATGCAATGGACCTGCTTCACAGTGGCCGGTTCGACGGATTCTGTCTGGTGTCTTCCGATAGCGATTTTACACGTCTTGCCGCCCGCATCCGGGAGCACGGGGTCGATGTGTTCGGGTTCGGCGAACAGAAGACACCGGAAAGCTTCCGGCAGGCCTGTCGAAGGTTCGTCTATACCGAGAACCTGCTTGCCGGCACGGCGAACAATCGGGATGCCGCGGCGGGGGCGAAGCCCCTTCAGGCCTTGGACGCGGCGACCCCGATCATCCAGAAGGTCATCACCCAGATGGAAAGCGAGGACGGCTGGGTGGCGCTCGGGGAAGTCGGCAGACAGCTTGCCAACCTGGCATCCGATTTCGATCCGCGGACCTATGGCTTCCGCAAGCTGAGCGACCTCGTGCGAAGGACAAATTCCTTCGAAATCGATCAGCCAAAAGGTGGGTCCATGCGCATTCGCATCAAGTCGACCGCGGAATCACCGTCGAGAAAGCGAACCCCGCGAAAGCCCGCGGAATGAGAAACGCCTCGGCCTGACGCTATGTTGGATGCGCTTGACGGATACCAGTCGACCATTTGGGGGCGAACACCCGGAAGCGTCGCGCTTGACCTGGCCGGCGGTCTGACCAAACTTGTACGTCGCAATGATTGGAGACGGGGATGGCCGACTGGTCGGACGGCTATATCACCAGCATCGAATACACGTCGGGATTCTACGAAGGGCTGTCGCCCCATGCCCAGAGCTTCGCTCTGCTATATCGTGGATTTGCTCCGCCTGAAATTTCCGAGGGTTTTACCTACTGCGAACTCGGTTGCGGACACGGTTTTACGACTTCGCTTCTCGCTGCCGTCAATCCGCGGGGCGCATTTTGGGGAATCGACTTCAACCCCTCGCACATCGCGAGCGCCGAGCAGCTCAAGCGCGCCGCCGGCGTCGAGAATGTCACCTTCCTCGAGCAGAGTTTCGTTGAAACCCTCA
>DASUIA010000186.1:0-3734 GCA_036273255.1 Bradyrhizobium sp. | reverse complement strand
CGATGAGGAAGACCAGAGTAGCTTCACTTGCCGCATTTGCGGCTCTAGCCATCCTCGCCGGCTGGAGTTCGCGCGCGCTTGCCGCCCAATGCGGTAACGGGCCCGGCGGCTTCGAAGCCTGGAAGCCGCAGTTTGCCGCGGAAGCGCGCGCCAAGGGGATCGGCGGCGCCGGGATTTCCGCCCTGGAGCAGACCCATTATGCGAGCGCGACGATCGCTGCCGATCGCAGCCTGCACAGTTTCAAGCTCTCGCTCGATGCGTTCATGGTCAAGCGCGGGTCGGCGGCGATCGTGTCGCGTGGCCGGGCCATGAAGCAGCGAAACGCGGCACTGTTCGCCTCGATCGAGCAGCGCTACGGCGTGCCGCCGGGGCCGTTGATTGCGATCTGGGGCATGGAGACCGGGTTCGGCAGCCAGCGCGGCAACCAGAACATGCTGTCCTCGATCGCAACGCTCGCGTACGACTGCCGGCGGCCGGAATATTTCACGGACCAGCTCTACGCCGCATTGAAGCTGATCGATCGCGGCACGTTGTCGGCAAGCCAGCGCGGCTCCATGCATGGCGAGATCGGCCAGACGCAGTTCTTGCCGAAGACGATGCTGGAATACGGCGTCGGCAATCTCGAAACGGCTTCCGGCGCGCTGTCGTCGACCGCGAATTTCCTCAAAGCCCATGGCTGGCGCGCGGGCGCCGGCTATCAGCCGGGCCAGCCGAACTTCGCGGCGATCCAGGAATGGAATGCGGCCACCGTCTATGAACAGGCGATCGCAATCATGGGCCGCCAGATCGACGGCGGGTAGTGAGCGCTGCGCCGTCAACGGCGACAACGATTTTGCGTCATGCCCCGCGTATGCTGGGCATCCCAGTATTTCCAGAGACGTCTCGTCGTGAGCACTGGCGTCTCTTGAACGCTGGGTCGCCCGATCAAGTCGGGCGACGACACTGGATTTCTAGGGACGAGTGACTGGCACCGACGAACTCAGCCGTCCTTGTTGGCCTCTTTCGGAGTCTTCCAGACGTGCTTCGCCATCACGCTCCAGTAGGTGCCGGGGCGGAAGCGTTGCAGGATGTCCATGAAGCGGGCGTCGCCACCGATCAGGATGCGCGGCTCGTTCTTCTCGATGCCCTTGATGATGCGCAGCGCCGCATCCTTCGGCGAGGTCTGCGCGATGGCATCGAAGCGCTCGATCGATTGCGCCCGGCGCTCATTGTCGGTGACGCCGCTTCCGGCCCGCGAATTACGCACGATGTTGGTCTTGATGCCGCCCGGATGCACCACCGACAGCCGGACGGGACTTTTCGCCATCTGCAATTCGTGGCGCAACGATTCCGAAAAGCCGCGCACGGCGAATTTCGCCGCTGAATAGGCGGTCTGACCGGGCGGGGCGACGATGCCGAAGATCGAGGAAAGGTTGACGATGTGCGCGGCCGGCTGGCTCGCCAAATGGGGCAGGAAGGCGCGGGTCGAATGCACCACGCCCCAGAAATTGATGTTGAACAGCCATTCGATCTGCGCCTGGTCGATCTCGTGAAACTGGCCGAGCAGCGCCACGCCGGCGTTGTTGATGACGATGTTGAGCGCCGGATGGGCCGCGATCGCCTCGCGCGCGAACGCGGTGATTGCCTCGGGCTCGCTGACATCGACGCGGTGAAGGCTGATCTTCCGCCGGCTGGTCGCGGCAATCTCGGTGGCAGCCGTCTGCAATCCGGCTTCGTCGCGATCGGCGAGCGCGAGGTCGGCGCCGCGGGCGGCCAGTTCGATTGCCAGCGCCCGGCCGATGCCGCTCGCAGCACCGGTGATGGCGACGGCCGCTCCTTGGATCGCTGTCATGAGGGGATTACTCCGGCACAGGTGAGGTTCGTCACTGAAAGCGATCGGACAGGCCGGATCAAGCGAATTCAAAACTGGAATTGAAAAGGCGAGGCACAATAAAAAAGCGAGCCAGAGGCCCGCCGCGTAATCACTACCCGTTTTGAGTGCCCGGGCAGAGCGAGGCTCTACCCGGGCTAAAGAAATTCGAAGCTACTTCTTCTTCGCCTTCTTGGCCTTTTTCGCCTTCTTTGCCTTCTTCGCTTTCTTAGCCATAGCATCCTCTTTTGAGTTAATGGATTGAAACGCGACACGAGGCATGCTCGGCGGAGGGCCAGCCTCGCAATATCCTCAACTCTAATCCCACCAGATTCGCGAGCGTCTGCCTTGCATTGTCACGCTCGCGTCATCGCGTTATCCACAGAAGTTACGCGTTTTGACGTGTTTTTGGCGCAGGCTGCGGTCTCGTGCGCGCTCCGTCGGCTTTCCACGCGGTCGATCGAACGATCACGCCTCACGCGTTGTCGATCACGATCAGGGTTAACGTTGCGACAACGCGGGGTCAGGAGAAACCCGTCAGCTGCGTGCGACCGGCCCTGAATGCTCTTCAGCATTTCACAACCAAGACGCGTATTTGGAGTCTCGGGTGAGACTTCATTAATGGCCGCCGTTACATGTTGCTCCGCAAGACTACCGAGATAGTCATTGGTGTTCTGGATTCGACATTTGCTTTGCGCATTCCCGGTTACGGGGAGCGAATGTCAAATCCACCCCACTACGTGGGCCGCTTGAAAACGGGGAGACAGGGCGATGATCGCTCTGGGTTTTAAATGTTGAACGTTCCGACGCTCTGGACGGCGTTCATCGTCAATTTCATCGCGCTCGGTGTAATCTGGGCCTATGTCCTCCACAGCTATCCGACCTTCAAGGCGGCGAAATTCTGGACCGGTTCGGCATTCGCATGCGCAGCCAGCGCGGCGGCGGCGATGCTTGTCCTCGTGATGGATTCTCTCGCACCGCTGGTCATCGGCGGCACCCTGATCACCTTTTCGACCTGCCTCTCGGCGATGGGCATCAGGCGCTTCTACGACGATACGACCGTCTGGCGCGGTACGGTCGCGGTCACCGCGATGACCTTTCTCGGCCTCGCCTTCTTTCTTTATGGCTACGACAGCCAGACAGGCCGGATCGTGTGCTACTCGATCGCTCAGTCGCTTCCGGTGGCCGCCTCCATCAGTTGGCTGATGACGCGGCGAGAAGGCCGGGTCAGTCCGGGTGCGCATCTGACTGCGTCGGTTGCGACGATCGTCCTGTGCATCAACGCCTTTCGCGTGGTCGCCAAGCTGTGGCACATCGGTGGCGATTTCTCCTTCGTTCACTTCAACGCCTCGCAGTCCGTCATGATTCTGGCGCTGATGTTCCTGTCGATGGTCTGGAATTTCGGCTTCCTGCTGATGGCGATGGACCGCCTGCGCAACGAGGTCGCCGATCTCGCCATGATGGACGATCTCACCGGCGTCGGTAACCGGCGGCAATTGCTGCAACGCCTCAGCGAGGAATGTGCCCGGTCGGACCGCAGCCATCAGCCGTTCGCGCTGCTCGTGGTCGATATCGACAACTTCAAGACCATCAACGATACCCACGGTCATGCGGCAGGCGATGCCTGCCTGCAGCATTTTACGCTGATGGCGCAGACGCGGCTTCGGCCTGGCGATCTGCTGGCGCGCACCGGCGGCGACGAATTCTGCATCATGCTGCCGGCCTCGACGCTGCGCGAGGGTGCGATGGTCGCGCGCCGGATCGTCGAGGTGTGCCGCGAGGATGCCGCCGGCTGCGTCGGCAACGAGGTTCCGCTTTCGGTCTCGATCGGCGTGGCGCAGTGGTCGCGCGAGATCGGAGCCTTCCCGGACCGGCTGATCGCGGC
>DASUIA010000185.1:0-11207 GCA_036273255.1 Bradyrhizobium sp. | reverse complement strand
CCCGTCCATGGCTGCTGCCGCCTGCGACTTTGTGATTTCCCGATCGTGGCGTCGCGCGACTATCCTGCAGTTTCAGTCTAGAATCGACGTTGCGAAATTGGTCGTAGGGATGATTCGGATGAATCTCGTCGTGAAAATCTGTCTTGGTGTCGCGCTGGCGATGATGACGCTGGTTTCCGCCGTCCGTGCCGATGAATTCGAGCTCAGCCACAACCAGCGCATTTCGTGCAGCCGGGGCCTGAGCGCCGGGAAGCTCAATACCGCGACCTGCAGATCCTATGCCTATGTCTTCAACACCAGGACCTCGGAATATTTCCGCTGCACCGTCAGCCTCGCGCTGACGCGCGACAACAAGGAAGTGATCAACGTCCAGACCGACGGCGGCTGCACCAAGCGGCCCCGCATCTTCGAGACCGATTCCCAATACGCCTTCGACGCCACCGAAACCGAGGCACCCAATACCAATTCGTTCTTCGGTCCCGGCGGCTACGCGATCTGGGCCAGCGACACCACGGCCCAGAAGGTGCGCGGCTGCATCACCATCAGTTCGGGCCTCGGCTCCGACATTTCAAAATGCCTCGACATGAAGTTTCAGTGATCGGCGCGGATGGATCGGCTCAAGGGCAAGATAGCGATCGTCGTCGGCGCCGGCTCGATCGGGCCGGGGTGGGGCAACGGCAAGGCTACCGCGGTGACGTTTGCGCGCGAGGGCGCCCAGGTGTTCTGCGTCGATCGCAACGGCGCGGCCGCGGCGGAGACCGCTGACGTCATCGCGGCGGAGGGCGGCAACGCGACCGCGTTTACCGCCGATGCGTCCCGCGCCGGCGACGTCGAGGCGATGGTGGCCGCGTGCCTGAAGGCCCACGGCCGCATCGATGTGCTCGACAACAATGTCGGCATCGCCGAAATGGGATCGGTGGTCGAGGTGGCGGAGGCGGACTGGGACCGGGTATTCGCGGTCAATCTCAAAAGCGCCTTTCTCGCCATGAAGCACGTCATTCCGGTGATGGCGCGGCAGGGCGGTGGCTCGATCATCAATATTTCGTCGATCGCCTCGATCCGCCATCTCGGCATATCCTATGTCACCTACGCCACGACCAAGGCCGCCATGAACCAGATGACGCGCACGACGGCGGCCGAATACGCGTCGAAGCATATCCGCGTCAACGCCATCCTGCCCGGCCTGATGAAGACGCCGATGGTCGAACATTCCGCCGGCCTCGCCGCAAGCTATGCCAGGGGCGATGTCGAGGCGATGTGGCGCGCGCGGGACGCGCAGGTGCCAATGGGGCACATGGGTGACGCCTGGGACGTCGCCAACGCCGCGCTCTTTCTCGCTTCCGACGAATCGAAATATGTCACCGGCATCGAGCTCGTGGTCGACGGCGGCATCACCCTGAAGGTGAACTGAACGGCTGGGAGGTATTCAGCACATCTCTTCCCCGAACGGGAGAGGTCGATTTGCACAGCAAATCGGGTGAGGGGTAGCGCCCCCGACGGTAGACCTCATCCCTTTTCGCCAATTCAGATACCGGCGATTTTTACAGCGGATGCGCTGCATCGAGCGATTGAAGCTCCTGTGATGTGAGTGTCAGTGACAGGGCGACGGCGTTTTCCTTGACATGCGCCACGGAGCCGGATTCTGGAATCGCAATGACGTTACCGCTGCGAATGATCCAGGCCAGTGCAATTGCGGCTGCGGAGCATCCATGCGCTGCAGCAATACGACCAAGAACGGGATCACCCAGCAGGTTGGTGCCGAGGCCGCCAAGCGGCGAATAGGCCATCACCGGCATGCCGTGCCGTTCGCTCCATGGCAGCAGGTCGCGCTCAATGCCGCGACCGCCGAGATTGTAGTAGACCTGATTGGTCGCGCAGCGATCGCCGTGTGGAACACGGAGCAGATCTTCCATTTGGGACACGTTGAAGTTGGACACGCCCCAGGCACGAATCTTGCCGTCTGTGCGCAAACGCTCGAGCCCCGCCACGGCCTCGGAAAATTTGGCGCTCGGAGTTGGCTCGTGCAGCAAATAGAGATCGATATGATCAGTCCCGAGCCGGCCAAGGCTCGCCTCACAGGCCCGAGCCATGGTGGCTTCCTGGACAGCGTCTTCGGCCTCCACCTTGGACACCACGAAGGCACGGTCACGCTGGCCGGCAATCACGCGCTTGATCAACTCTTCGGAACGGCCCTCACCGTAATTGCCCGATGTGTCAATCAGCGTCATCCCGAGCGAAAGGCCCGTGCGCAACGCTTCTTCCTCGTCGTCTGCCGGACGTCGTCCCTGACCGATATGCCAGGAGCCCTGCCCGATGGCGGGGACACTGATGCCGTCGCGAAACTTGACCGTGCGCGCGACGCCCGTTGCGGCGCCGGCAGCCGCGGCATCGAGAGCCGACGCGCCTGACAAGGTCACCAGCGAACCAAGCGCCAGGCAACGTTCATTGAATTCACGCCGGCTCAGCATCTCGTGCCTCGACCCTTCACGACTGCGTGCTCCGAAGATCGTTCGGCCTGAGTTTCACTCGCCCAGCTTACCATGGAGATTGGAGACTGGCACGCCGGCTGCGGGCCAGGCTGCGACTTGCCGGGGAGGCAGCTAGCGGCGCGACAGCGAGAGGCGAAAAAAGCCCGGCGCTTGCGCCGGGCTTTGGTTCAATCTTGCCGCTTAACTCACCGCTTGAGCGATGACGGCTCTCAGTGATGCCGTCCGGGGCCTCCGCCACCACCGGGGGCGCCGCCGATATGGGCTGCACCGCGGCCGCCACCACCGCCGCCGCCATGCGGCATTGCCGGAGCGGTCGCACGCGCCGCCGGCATCTGCGCCCGCGCACTCATCGGGGAGCCGCGGCCGATATTTGGCTGCGCGATCCGCGCTCCGCCGCGCGCCGCTGCACCAGCCGAGAAGCGCGCACCATGCTCGGCCCGCGCCATCGGCGCTCCGTGCCCGAAGCTACGGTTCACACCGGCCACGCGACCATGTTCGGTGCCGCGAATGCGAGCCGCCTCCGCGCCGCGCACCCGCGAGCGGCTCTGCCCACGCAGGTCGGCACGGTTGCGGGTCTCGACCGCCGTCCGCGCCTCAGCGCCGCGGCCACGCTGACGAATGTCAGCACGGTTTCGGTTCCCGATGGTCGTCCGCGTTTCGGCGCCGCGACCGCGACCCTCCGTCAGGGCAGCGCGACCGTGATCTGCACGCACCCGTGCGATCCGGTCGGGCGTTCGCATTGCGATGCTTTCATGCGAGCGCCAGTAGCGATCGAAATGGGCGCGCCGATGGAAGAACGGCCGGCCCACATAATAGGTTGACCAATAGGTGCCGAGCACGAAGGGCACCACGGGCACGTCGATGTCGTCGTAGTAGTCGGACAGATAGACGTAGTGGCTGCGATAGAGCCATTGCAGTTCATCCGACGACACCCAGCCGCGGTCGTCCGACCAACTCACATCGCACCAGGCATCGCCTCTCAGGCAGCCATGGATGTTGACATGCGAGCCGCCGGGACTGCGGTCGACCACGGGAAAGCCGTCGCCCGGACCCGCCCTTAGACCAACACTTGTCGTGACCATGCCGGGCGCCGCCAACGCGGCGGATGGAAGCAGCAGCATCGCGGCTGCGATCAAAATTCCAGTTCGCTTCATGACACATTCCTCCTCTCCATCTGGAACGTTCGGAGGCAAAGCCCGTTCCCGCGCAAATCGCCGCATGCGCCAAAAGATGTGGTGTCGTTCATCGCGCGTTCATCCGGGGAAGCCGGGCGCGGGATTGAATTTTGGCGCTCTCGGGGCATGAAGAGGCGCCGCGGACGTCGAGACTGCGATCAACGGCGCGTCGGGCGAGCGCGATCGTGAAGGTGAAATGACACGCGAATCTCAGGCAAATTTTTGATTGGGAGCACTGTTGCAACGCTGGAATGTATGATCACATTCTACCCCCGGTAGGCTGGAACGGTCTTTCGATCGGTCATACGCACATGCCCAAATTCCTTCGCATCGGAGTCCATCAGTCGAACGTTTCCGGATACACATCAAAGGCCTGGTGGGTTCGCCGGGTTGGCTCGACGGTTTTCCTGAAGTGGGGCGCCGTCGAGGTTCATGGCGTGGGAGATGGGCGAAAGATCTATTGGACCCTTCCACCGCGGGCCAAGACAATTCGTTGCGGCACGGAGCAGCGCGCCAAGGACTATGCGAAGGCTGCGATCGCGCGGCGACGCAGCCATCGCTATGAACCGCTGGCGGGAAATGTTGCGATCCGGCGCCGGCCTGCCAATCGTGGCGCGGAAGTCGAACAGGCGCTCGCCACGATCCTGTTCGTCGATATCGTCCGCTCCACCGAGAAAGCCGCGCGGTTGGGCGATTCGCGTTGGACACAGGTGATGAAGCACTACTACGCCGCCGTCCGCAGAGAGCTGAAGGCGCTGCGCGGGAAGGAAGTCGTGACGACCGGGGACGGGCTGCTCGCGACATTCGACGTGCCGGCGTCCGGCATCCGGTGCGCGACCGCAATCCGCGAGGCAGTGCGTACACTGGGGCTGGAGATCCGGGTGGGACTGCACGCCGGCGAATACAAGGTGAGCGGGGCCGAGGTGTTCGGTCTCGCGTTTCACATTGGGGCGCGCGTCGCCGCGAAGGCGCGCGCCGGCGAAGTGCTGGTCTCGAGCGTGGTCAGGGACCTGATGTCGCAGTCCGGAATCCGCTTCAAGGATCGCGGCGTTCACCAGCTCAAGGGCGTGCCGAAGCGGTGGCGCCTGTACCGGGTCGAACATTGAGCTGTCGTGCAATAGGGGACAGCGTGGCGGCCATCACTTTTCAAACCCGAAGCCTTGTCGCGTTTTCGCCTTGAAATATTGCCGCAGCTCGCGACAATGGCCTCAGGAGAAGCGCCATGAACGTCCGGAACGCCAGCCGATATCACGAGGTGTATGCCCGCTCCATGAGCGATCCGGACGGCTTTTGGCGCGAGGCCGCGCGCGACATCGACTGGATGGAGCCGCCGAAAAAAATCTTCGATCGCTCGCTCGGTCTCTATGGCCGCTGGTTCCCCGACGCCGTGGTCAACACCTGCCATAACGCGCTCGATCGCCACGTCGCCGGCGGACGCGCCGATCAGCTTGCGCTGATCCACGATTCGCCGCTGGCAGGCGGCGTCCGCAAATTCACCTATGCCGAGATGCTGCACGAGGTGCAGACGCTCGCCGCGATCATGCAGGATTTCGGCGTCGCCAAGGGCGACCGCGTCATCCTCTATATGCCGATGGTGCCGGAAGCCGTGGTCGCGATTCTGGCCTGCGCGCGGATCGGGGCGGTACACAGCGTGGTGTTCGGCGGCTTCGCGGCCAAGGAACTTGCGACCCGGATCGAGGATGCCAAGCCGAAGCTGATCTTCTCGGCGAGCTGCGGGCTCGAGCCCGGCCGCATCGTGCAGTACAAGCCGCTGCTGGATGAGGCGATCGGGCTTGCCGGCGCCAAGCCCGAGGCCTGCATCATTCTGCAGCGGCCGCAACATGGCTGCGAGCTCACTGCCGGCCGCGATCACGACTGGGCGACGCTCCGCACCAAAGCCATGGCGGCGAAAAAATCCGCCGGCTGCGTGCCGGTCAAGGCCACCGACCCGCTCTATATCCTCTACACCTCGGGTACCACCGGCATACCCAAGGGCGTGGTGCGCGATAATGGCGGGCATCTGGTGGCGCTGAAATGGTCGATGTTCAACCTCTACGGCGTCGCGCCGGGGGAAGTCTGGTGGTGTGGTTCCGACATCGGCTGGGTGGTCGGCCACAGCTACATCGTCTATGGGCCGCTGATCCATGGCGCGACCTCGATCATGTATGAGGGCAAGCCGATCGGCACGCCGGATGCCGGGGCGTTCTGGCGGGTGATATCCGAGCACAAGGCGGTGGCGTTCTTCACCGCGCCGACCGCCTTCCGCGCCATCCGCAAGGAAGATCCCGACGGCAAGTTCATCCGCCAATACGATCTGTCGAAATTCCGCACCCTGTTCCTCGCGGGCGAGCGTGCCGATCCGCCGACCGTGGAATGGGCCGAGCGGCAATTGAAGGTGCCGGTGATCGATCACTGGTGGCAGACCGAAACCGGCTGGTGCATCGCCGGCAATCCGGTCGGGCTGGGAGCGTTGCCGGTCAAGCATGGCTCGCCGACCGTGGTGATGCCGGGCTATCAGGTCGACGTGGTCGATGAGGCGGCAAAGCCGCTGCCGGCGGACGCCATGGGATCGATCGTGATCAGGCTGCCGTTGCCGCCGGGCTGCCTGCCGACCCTGTGGGAACAGGACGAGCGCTGCCGGGAGGCCTATTTCAACGAATTCCCCGGCTACTACAAAACCTCCGATGCCGGATACAAGGACAAGGACGGCTACATCTTTGTCATGGGCCGTACCGACGACATCATCAACGTCGCCGGCCACCGCCTCTCCACCGGTGGCATGGAAGAGATTCTCGCCTCGCATCCCGATGTCGCCGAATGCGCCGTGCTCGGCCTCAAGGACGCCATCAAGGGCGAGGTGCCCTGCGGCTTCCTGGTGCTCAAGGCCGGGGTTGCGCGCCCGCCGGCCGAAGTGGAGAAGGATGTGGTGGCGCTGGTGCGCGACAAGCTCGGCCCGGTCGCGGCGTTCAAGCTCGCGATCGCGGTCGGCCGGCTGCCGAAGACCCGGTCGGGGAAAATCCTGCGCGGCACCATCAAGAAGATCGCCGACGGCGATCCGTGGTCGATGCCCGCGACCATCGAGGACCCCAGGGTATTGGATGAGATCGGCGAGGCGCTGCAGGGACGGCTGTGACGTGGTCTCCTTGACCAGGCCTTATTTTTAAGGACCTCATTCGAGACGCCCGCTGCGCGGGCTCCTCACCATGAGGCATGAGAGACGGTCGCATGAAATCAAGGCATCTGATCGCGCTGGCATTCGCCGCGCTGGCGCTCTCGGGCTGCGCGGCGCGCCAGCAGAATTCGGTGTCAAGTCTCGGCGATGACGATGACGCGTTCTGCCGCGCCAACAATGTCCAGGCCGGCTCGACGGAATACATCGCCTGCCGCAAGGATCGCGACGTCCAGCGCAGCAACGCCACCACGCGCGCCGACCGCCGCCAGCGCGACCTCGGCGAATACATGCTGAACCATCCCGATCATCCCTAACCGAAGGAGCGACCGTGAACGAAGATGTCTTCAACGCCAGTTTGCGCAAATTCCTGAAGAAGGTCGGCGTCAGCTCGCAGCGCGAGATCGAGAAAGCGGTCCGCGAGGCGATCGAGGCCGGCCGCCTCAAGGACCATCAAAATCTTCCGGCAAAAATGGTTCTCACCCTCGGCGGCGTCAGCCTGGTGCACGAAATCGACGGCGAGATCGAGCTGGGGTAATCCATTTCGTCATGGCCGGGCTTGTCCCGGCCATCCACGTCTTATTTTTGCTGAGCCAGAAGACGTGGATGCCCGCGACAAGCGCGGGCATGACGAAAACAGCGATGAACCCTTCACTCCTCGTCCGGCTTCTTGCCGCCGATGGTCTTGAGCTTGGCGAACACGGCGTCGACGTTGAGGTCGTCGCGCTGCTTCTCGGTCGGCTCGATCTCCGGCTCCTTGCGGGTGGTCTCGGAGGCCGGCAGCAGGGTGGCGCCGCCATAGGCGGTATCGGCCGGCTTTTCCTTGGCCGCGCGCTGCACCTCGAAATCGAGCTCGATCTGCGAGCACAGCCCGAGCGTCACCGGATCCATCGGCGTCAGCGTCGAGGCGTTCCAGTGGGTGCGGTCGCGGACACTGGCAATGGTGGTCTTGGTGGTGCCGACCAGCCGCATGATCTGCGCGTCCTTCAGCTCGGGATGGTTGCGCACCAGCCACAGGATCGCGCTCGGCCGTTCGTGGCGGCGCGACACCGGCGTGTAGCGCGGGCCCTTCTTCTTGGCCTGCGCCGGCAGCGTGACCTTGCTTTCCTCGAGCCTGAGCCGGTAGTTCGGGTCCTTCTCGCCCTTTTCGATCTCGTCGCGGGTGAGCTGCCCGGTTGAAATCGGGTCCATGCCCTTGATGCCCTGGGCGGCGTCGCCGTCGGCGATGGCACGGACCTCGAGCGGATGCATCTTGGTGAAATCGGCGACCTGATCGAACGTCAGCGCGGTGTTGTCGACCAGCCACACGGCCGTCGCCTTTGGCATCAGCGGTGCATTGCTCATGGCAAATCTCCTTTGCGCTTCGCCCACCTGTTTTGGAGGCGAAGCCAGGGTCATCAGCGATGACGGGAATTACGCCTTATATAAGCTGTTCGGGACTGGACGCGCAATGGCCTGATAAACGGCCTTGACAGCGTCCGCAACCAGTCCCAATTCCTTGTTGGAATTGACCGTTCCCGGCCGCCGGCGGGGGGTGATTCGGTCCGAGATCGTTCCCATGCAAACCAAACCAGCCCTGAAAATCGTGCTTTGTTCGCCGCGCGGCTTCTGTGCCGGGGTGGTGCGGGCGATCGATACCGTGGAGCGGGCGCTCACGATCTACGGCGCTCCGGTCTATGTCCGCCACGAGATCGTCCACAACCGCTATGTCGTCGACAGCCTGCGGACCAAGGGCGCGATTTTCGTCGAGGAACTCGCCGAGATCCCCGACAACACCAACGCGCCGGTGGTGTTCTCGGCCCACGGGGTTCCCAAATCGGTTCCCGCCGATGCCCGGGCCCGCAATTTCTTCTCGCTCGACGCCACCTGTCCGCTGGTCACCAAGGTGCACCGCGAGGCGGCGATTCATTTCAAGCGCGGCCGCGAAATCCTGCTGATCGGGCATTCCCACCATCCCGAAGTGGTCGGTACGCTCGGCCAGTTGCCGGCGGGGGCGGTAACGCTGATCGAAACCGCCCATGATGCCGCGACCTTCATGCCGAGGGATCCCAACAATCTTGCCTTCGTCACCCAGACCACGCTGTCGATCGACGACACCGCCGAAATCGTCGTCGTGCTGAAGGACCGCTTCCCGAACATCTCGGGGCCGCACAAGGAGGACATCTGCTACGCCACCACCAACCGGCAGCTCGCGGTGAAGAAGGTGGCGCCGGTGGTCGACGCCCTGATCGTGGTTGGCGCGCCGAACTCCTCGAACTCGCAGCGGCTGCGCGAGGTCGCCGAACGCGAGGGCTGCCCGATCGCGGTGCTGGCGCAGCGTTCCGGCGATCTCGACTGGGCGCGATTCGAGGGCATCAAGAGCCTCGGCATCACTGCTGGCGCCTCGGCACCCGAAGTGATCGTCGAGGAGATCATGGGCGCATTCGCCGAGCGCTACGAGTTGCATGTGGAGACGGTGTCGGCCGCGGAAGAGAATGAATTCTTTCCGTTGCCGCGCTCGTTGCGGCCGGACGCGGCCGAGTAAACCCTCATGGCGGTCTACACCGACGTCGCCGCCGAGGATCTTGCGGAATTTCTGACGCACTATGAGATCGGCGAATTGCTGTCCTACAAGGGCATCGCCGAAGGTGTCGAGAATTCCAACTTCCTGCTGCATACCAGCCGCGGTGCCTTCATCCTCACGCTGTATGAAAAGCGCGTGGCGGTGGACGATCTGCCCTATTTCCTGTCGCTGATGGCCCACCTCGCCGAGCGCGGCGTTCGTTGTCCGCAGCCGGCCAGGAACCGCAACGGCGACGTCTACAGCACGCTCGCGGGACGGCCCGCGGCGATCATCAATTTCCTCGAAGGGGTGTGGCCGCGGCGGCCGAACGCGGCGCATTGCGCCGGCGTCGGTCATGCGCTCGCCAGCATGCATCTCGCCGGCCGCGACTTTCCGTTGTTCCGGCAAAACCCGCTGTCGGTCCAGGGCTGGCGGCCGCTGTTCGACCTGGCGGCGCCGCGCGCCGACGCCGTCCAGTCCGGCCTGCACGACTTCATCGCGCGCGAACTCGATCATCTCGAGGCATGCTGGCCCGCCGGGCTGCCGGTTGGCGTCATCCATGCCGACCTGTTTCCCGACAATGTCTTCTTCCTTGGCGACAAATTGTCGGGACTGATCGACTTTCCGTTCTCCTGCAACGACATCCTCGCCTACGACGTCGCCATCTGCCTGAACGCATGGTGCTTCGAACCGGATCATTCCTTCAACGTCACCAAGGCGCGTGCATTTCTCAACGGCTATGGCCGCGAGCGCAAATTATCGCCGGCCGAACAGGCCGCGCTGCCGCTGCTGGCGCGTGGCGCGGCGCTGCGCTTCCTGCTGACCCGCCTGGTCGACTTCCTCGACGTGCCGGCGGGCGCGCTGGTCAAGCCAAAGGACCCGCTCGAATATGTCCGCAAGCTGCGCTTCCAGCAGGGCGTCGTCAGCCTGCGCGACTACGGCGTCGCCCATCCGGGATTTGCCGCGTGAGCGATGCGAGGTTGCCGCAAGTCCGGATTTTCACCGACGGCGCATGCTCGGGCAATCCCGGACCCGGCGGCTGGGGCGCGATCCTCAAATTCGGCGATGTCGAGAAGGAGCTGAAGGGCGGCGAGCCACATACCACCAACAACCGCATGGAGTTGATGGCGGCGATCTCGGCGCTGGAATCCCTGAAGAGGCCGTGTGCGGTCGATCTGTTCACCGACAGCCAGTATGTCCGCCAGGGCATCACCGGCTGGATCCATGGCTGGAAGCGGAACGGCTGGCGCACCGCCGACAGGAAGCCGGTCAAGAATGTCGAACTGTGGCAGCGGCTCGATGCCGCCCTGAAACCGCACGACATCCGCTGGCACTGGGTCAAGGGCCACGCCGGCCATGACGAAAACGAACGCGCCGATCAACTGGCGCGCGACGGCGTCGCCATGGCGCGGCTGAAGGGCTGAACACCTGAACCGTGGCTTCATCCTTCGAGACGCATCGCTTCGCGATGCTCCTCATCAGGATGAGGTGTTGTCGGACCCTCATGGTGAGGAGCGCGGCCATGCCGCGCGTCTCGAACTACGAGGCCGCTGGACGCGCAATGACAGGAACCTACAATTGTCCGAGCAGGGTGTCGCCGCCGGAAACCTCGACCTTGCCGGGGGCGGGCTCGCGGTTGAGCTTCTTGACCACGCCGTCATCGACCAGCATCGAGTAGCGATGCGAGCGGATGCCGAGGCCATTGCCGGAGGCGTCGAGCTCCATGCCGATCGCCTTGGTGAATTCGGCGTTGCCGTCGGCGAGGAAGATCGCCTCGTCGCGCTGGTCGGTATCCCGCTTCCACGCATTCATGACAAAGGCGTCATTGACCG
>DASUIA010000184.1:0-24820 GCA_036273255.1 Bradyrhizobium sp. | reverse complement strand
CGATGGCAAGAACGCCGGGAAACGGTCCAAGACCGACCGCGCTGACCAGCAGCAGCGCATAGATCAGCTCGTTGATGCTTCGCAGGAGATTGAGAAAAAGCCGCGTCACAAAGTAGATCGAGGGATGAGGCGCGATATTGCGCGCCGCGAGCAACGCCAGCGGCGCCGACGCCACGACGGCGATGGTTGTCCCCCATGCCGCGATCTGGACCGTCTCGATGGTCGGCGCGATCAGCGACCTCACGATGGAGAAATCGGGCGGCACCATGCGGCCGAAGAAGTCGGCCATGTTCGGAACGCCGGTGATGATATTGGACAGGCTGAGATGGATCCGGGCGGCGGCCAGCCAGAGCACGACACCGCATCCGGCCACGACCAGCAACCGGACCGCCAAACGCCGGTGCCGCCACGCAGCTTCGCGGGCAAGCCCCCGATCGACCGCGATATCGTAGGGACTAGCCAACCGCGCTCTCCGTCCGCGGGCCATAAATCTGGTTGAGGATGTCGTCGGTCAGGGCACTGGGCGGCCCGTCGAATATCAGCCTTCCCTGCGACAACCCGATGATGCGCTCGGCATATTCGCGGGCAAAGTCGACCTGATGGAGGTTGCAGATCACGCTGATCCCGAGTCGTTGCGAAGCGTCCTTGAGGTAATCGAGGACCTGGCGGGCGATCTTGGGGTCGAGGCTTGCGACCGGTTCGTCGGCAAGAATGAGTTTCGGCCGTTGCGCCAGCGCGCGTGCGATCGCAACGCGCTGCTGTTCGCCGCCGCTCAGGGTGTCGGCGCGCTGGAACGCCTTCTTCCCGAGCGCGACCATCTCGAGGCACTCGAGCGCAATGGCGCGATCCTCCCGGGTGAAGCTGTAAAGCAGGCTGCGCCAGGTCGATCGATAGGACAACCGGCCCGACAGCACGTTCATCATGACCGAGAGGCGCGTCACCAGATTGAACTGCTGAAACACCATGCCGATTTCCCGCCGTGCTGTGCGCAGGCTGCGGGGTGCCGAGGTGATCTCGTTGCCCCTGAGAAAGATCCGGCCGCTGGTCGGCTCGGCAAGGCGGTTGATACAGCGCAGCATGGTCGACTTGCCGGCACCGCTCGGGCCGAGAATGACGACGAACTCGCCATGGCCGACATCGAAGCTGACATCGGTCAGCGCGACCAATTTCCCGCGGACATAGGTCTTGCTGACATTGAGCAGCGATACGATCGGCATTTTTTCCACCGGCGTCACGCTGACAAGCTGATCGGGGCTGCTGACGTTCATGTTCATGTTGGCCTTCACTTCACGATGCTGCTGCGCAGAAGCGCCGACGCCTGATCAATCAAGGTGACGAGTGCCAGAATGACCAGCAGGATGGCCGAGGTCTGGCGAAAGTCGTAGAGCCGGATCGTCGTGACCAGTTCGAATCCGATGCCGCCCGCCCCGATCATGCCGAGCACGGTCGCCGAGCGAACGCCGACTTCGAACCAATAGAGATTATAGGACACGATCTGGGGCAGGACTTGCGGCAACACCGCAAACAGGATGGTCTGAACGCGACCAGCGCCGGTCGCCCGCAACGCTTCCAGCGGCTTCGGATCGACATTTTCGATCGCCTCGGCGTAGAGCCGGCCGAGAATGCCGCCGAAATTGACCCCCAGGGCAAGCGCGCCGGGAAACGGCCCGAGCCCCACCGCGGACACGAAGAAGATCGCCCAGATCAATTCGGAGATGCTGCGAAGGACGTTGAGGATGGCGAGAGCCGACTGCCTGATGATCCGCGAGCCGGTCAGGTTCTTGGCGGCGAGGATGCCGAGTGGCAGACCGATCACCGATGCGATCACGGTGCCCCACAGGGCGATGCAGATCGTATCGAGGGTCGGCCCCCACAGGCCATCCAGCGCCGTCCAGTCGGGCGGGATCATCCTCGCGATGTAGCGCCCGATGACGGGAAGCGAGCGAAACAGCTCGCCACCGCTGAGTTCCAGCGCATTCGCGCTCCACCCCAGGAACGCGGCTCCGCCCGCCAGATACAACAAAAATCTCACCCGGCCGCCGAGCGAGGGTCTCGGCTGCATGGCGATGGAGCCAGTCGATCGCGCCAAAATACGGTCTCCCGCAGGTTAGCAGTCCAAGACCCGTGGGCGCTGCCTCACTTCATCTTCGTGAGGTCGAGGTTCAGTGTCTTGGCGATGTTTCTGACGACGTCGTAGTTCTTGTCGGTCGTCGGATCGAAGCGGGCCACGGTTCCCATCTCGCCGAAGGTCAGATTCTTGATGCCGTAGAAGGCGTCACGGATCTTCTTCTTCATGTCGTCCGAGATCGCCTTGCGATAGAACAGCGGATCGTTGGGTATCGCCGGCGATGTCCAGATCACCTTGATCTTGTCGCAGTCGGTCGCCTTCTTGGCGCAGGCGATCGCATAGATTCGGTCGGCGACCGATGCCGCGTCGACCTTGCCTTCCGCGACGGCGAGAATGCTGGCGTCATGGCCTCCGGAATAGATCACCTTCTTCAAGTCGCTTTCCGGAACGATGTGATTGTCCATCATCGCCGCCTTCGGCATCAGGGAGCCCGAGGTCGAACTCGGATCGACGAACGCAAACGTGTGGCCCTTGAGGGAGTCCAGCGAAGTGAGATCGGCCTCGTCCTTTCGCGCGATGATGATCGAGTGGTAGTCGGGCGAATTGCTTGCGGCCGTGACCGTGACTGCGAAAGCCTCGACCGGCGCCTGGGTGGTCGCCAGCACGTAGCCGAACGCGCCCATCAACGCCACATCGACCTTGTTGCTGCGAAGCGCCTCGATGGTCGCGTTGTAATCCGAGCCGACGAAAATCTCGGTCTTCATGTTCAGCGCCTTGCTGATCTGGTCCATGACCTCCTTCGACTGGCGAACGACCGCGCGGCCATCCTCCGCGGGAATGATCCCGACCTTGAGGACGCCGGCCTCGGCGAGTCCGTCTTCCGCCGCAGCGGGACAATTGACGGCACCGAGCAAAAGAGCGGTGCCGAACAGGATCCTGGAGATTGCAGCAAGCTTGTTGGCGTTTCGCATCGTATCCCTCCCGGGGGTTGGTTGTCGCGTTTTTTTCAATCAGCCCAGTTCAATTGCGCCGTTTCATCGGCTTTCGCGTTTTTGCCGGCGTTCTTTTCGCGGCCTCGACCGTCGTTCACCACCTCATGTTGATGTTCTTCACCTGCGTATAGCTGACGATCTCGTCGAAGCACTCTTCCTCGCCGATTCCGCTCTGCTTCCAGCCGCCATAGGGCGCGCCGATGTAGCGCCCGCTGGAATTGATCCAGACGTAACCGGCTTCGATGCGATCCGCGGTCTCCATGGCCTTGGCGAGGTCGTTGGTGACGATGGCGGCGGTAAGGCCGTATTCGACCCCATTGGCCTTCTCCAGCATGTCCTCGTAGTCGTGCCAGGTGATCACCGACATCACCGGGCCAAAGATCTCTTCCCGACCGATCCGCATCGCCGGCGTCACGCCATCGAACACGGTCGGCGCGATGAACAGGCCTCCGGCGAGGCTGGCATCCGAAGGCTTGCCGCCGCCGGTCAGCAACTGCGCGCCTTCGGCCTTGGCCGATGTGATGAAACCCATCACGCGGTCGAACTGACGCTGGGAAACGATCGGCCCGACATCGTTGTGTTTGAGCCATGGCGCGCCGATCGGAAGCGCCTCGGCGAGCTTGACCAGCTCCCGCGTGACTTCCTCGTGCAGCGACGCATGCACGAACACCCGCGAGGTCGAACTGCAGGATTGGCCCTGCCGATTCATGTTCATTCCCTTGATGGCGGCCGCGGCCGCCTTCTTTGGATCGGCGTCGGGGAAGATGATGATCGGGTTCTTTCCACCGAGTTCCAGGGTTACGCGCTTGAGGCCGGCGGCCGCTTCCTGCGCGATCACTCTGCCGGTCGGTACCGAACCGACAAAGCCGATGCGGCGCACGTCGGGATGGCGAACCAGCGCGGATCCGACCTTGCCGTCGCCCGTGATGATATTGACGACGCCCGGGGGGAAAATTCCTTCACAGAGTTCGCCGAGACGCAGGCTCGAGAGCGGCGCCTGTTCTGAGCCCTTGATCACGACGCTGTTGCCGGCGGCGAGTGGCGCTGCGGCCTTCTCGGCGCAAAACCGAAATGGATGATTGAACGGATTGATCTTCGCCACCACGCCGAACGGCTGGCGCCGCGTCAGGTTGAGATGGCGCGCCCCCTGCGAGGAGGTCTCGCCCTTGATTTCGGTGACGAGCCCGGCGCAATAGCGCAACCAGTCCGCCGTCCAGATCATGTCGCCGCGCATGCCGACGATGGCATTTCCCGCGTCCACCGCGTCGAGCAGCGCCAGCTCGTCGGCGTGTTGTTCGATGCGATCCGCCAGCAACTCGAGGCACCGCGCGCGTTCCTTGGTCGAAACTCTCGACCATTCCTTGAAGCCCGCTTTCGCGGCCTTTACCGCGAGGTCGACGTCGGCCTCGCCCGCGGCCGGAATGTCGCCGAGCTTCTCCATGTTCGATGGATTGATCGACGTGAAGTGCTTGTCTTCGACCGGCGAAACCCAGCGGCCGCCGATGAACAGCCCGTGCGGAGTGAAATTGAGCGGCGGAGATTGCATGTTTCAACCCTTGTAGCCCGGGACGATCGCGGCGCGGAGCACGGTTCGCTCCGACGCCTTTTTGAAGGCTGCGTCGAGATCCTGCAGGCCGAACCTCGAATCGACGATTTCCTTGAACGGGAAGCGATTGCGGTTCGACATGACGAAATCCAGCGCCTGGATCAGATGCCGCGGGTGGTAATTGTGAATGCCGCGCATCGTGACCCAGCGCTTCACCAGCATGTTGGCGTCGATGGTGACGTTGGCGCCGGGATTGACCAGGCCGCCGAGCACGTACCGACCGCCGGTACGCAGCATCTGCAGCCCCTGATTGATGACCTCGGGCACGCCGCAGACCTCGATCACGGCGTCGGCGCCGTCGGGACGACACATCTCCCGGACTTCGGCGATGACCTGTTTTTCAGGCACGCGGCCGATATCGACCACATGGTCCGCCCCGAATTTCCTGGCGGTAACGAGCCGGCTTTCCACGGAATCGAGGCCGATCACGCATCGCGCACCCCTCGCCTTCGCCATCGCGGCACCGTACAGACCGAGCAGACCCAGGCCCTGGATGACGACGGTATCGCCCAGAGCAATCTCGGCGGCCTCGGTGACCGACGCCATGGTGGCCACGCCACAGTTGAGCGGCGTTGCTTCCTCGTCGCTCAGTTCGTCGGGAAGCTTCAGGATCCAGGTGCCGGGAAGGATATAGCAATATTCCGCGAATCCGCCCAGGAAGTGCGGATCCTCGTCCGAGAGATCGTGGCCATATTTACGCACGCCATGACATTTCTGCGGCATGTCCAGAACTTCACGGTAGTAGCAGGCGCCGTCGAAGAAATACTCGCTCCATGTAATGCGGTCGCCCACCCTGAGCGGATCGCCGCGCATGTCCTGCCTGATGTCCGCGCCGAGTTCCTCGATGATCCCGATAATCTCATGGCCGAGGATTCCCGGGCACGGGTTTGGCCGGCGCCCCTCATAGGAATGGATGTCCGAGCGGCAGATCGTCGACATCGTCACCTTCACCAGCACCTCGCCGCGGTGAACCGGGCGCAGCGGGAAATCCTTTATGACGAAAGGCGTGTTCGGTGCTTCGTAGACGGCGGCCTTGGCTGTGCGCATTATGATCTGTGACTCTCTGTTGACGATGGCCCGGCGGCGGCAGAGCCGCGATGGCGTGCCGGCCGTTCAGACTACCCCGTTCAGCGCGAAATCGAAGATATCGTAGTTGTGCAACGGGCCGGCCTTGGCCCGCTTCCGGTACTCCGCACTGATCGGCCGGGAAAGCAGAAACGGCACTTTCTGCTCGCCGAGACCGCCATGGGAACGAAGGCGATGACCCGCCAATTGACCGAGATTGTGATCCTCCTTCCGCGCGCCGACCACGGTATCCCGGTCGCTGAACACCGCGAAATCACCTTCCCGGTCGAGGGGAAGTTCGAATTGCCTGCAAACCCTTTCCTTGTCGAGAACGAGTTCGACGCCGGGCAGCGTCCCGGCAAACGCCATCATGGCCGGAACGTCACCGGGCTTGCGCAGGTGCACGCGGACAAATGAACCCAGGGCGCCGTGATGCCGAACGAAGGGATCGGCGATGGGACAGATCACCCGGACCGATCCGGCGCCGAAACGCGCATTCAGTTCGTCTTCCAGATAGATGACATTCGGCGTGCCGTCTTTTGCGGACTTGTCGTTCATCCCGTGGTCGGCGGTAATTGCCACGGTGGCGCCGAGCGCAACCAGTGCCGCCACGGCCTTGTCCACCGCATGGTGATAGGCATCCGCCTCGGGCTCTCCGGGCGCGTGCTTGTGCTGGACGTAATCGGAGGTCGAAAGGTACATCAGATCCGGACGCACGGTGGCCATGAGCTTCACCCCGGCATCGAAGACGAACAGGGACAGATCCGCGGAATACTGGTCGGGCGTCGATCGGCCGACCAGTTGCTCGACGTTGTCGATGCCATTGTCGCTGAGATTGGCCTTGCCGGCGTATTCGGAGGAGAAGTTGATTCCATCCATTTCGTACGCCAGCACCTTCAGCAACTTGTCCTTGGCGGTGACAACCGCCGTTTTCACGCCGACATGGCTCAACGCACCGAGGATGGTACCGCACCGCAGCCGTTTGGCATCGGTGATCATGATTTCCTTGCCGGTTTCGGAATCGAGGTAATAGTTGCCGTTAATGCCATGAACCACGGGCGGCACACCGGTCACGATCGAAGTGTTGTTGGTGTTGGTCGTGCTTGGCATCGAGCAATCCGCAATTGCCATGAAGCCGTTTTCCCTGAACGATTTCATCGTCGGCAGAGTGCCGTTGGCGATCCCGTGCTCGAGATAGGCGGGATCGAAGCCGTCGATGACGATCACCACGGTCGGGCCCTTTGGCGCGGCATAGCTCCGTCCATTGACTTCGACGGTCCGGTCTGTTTGGCGCGAGGACGCGGTGGATTGAGGCACGGGTGACGCTCCGGTCATGGGAATGATTGATCAGGTCGGGGAAAGCCGCTCCGCCTCGCTGCCAATGGTATGGCGCTGTGATGCCGGATTGATGACAAGCGGCAATAGATCGGCGAATTGGTCGATGAGATGGTCGGCGTCGAACTCGGACGGCGGCCGGTGATGGTAGCCGTAACTCACGGCGACGCAGCGCATGCCGGCGGCGTGCGCGGCCGCGACGTCATGGATATTGTCACCCACCATCAGTGATTGGCTGACATCGACCCCCAGTCGTCGGGCCGCCTCCAGCAGCGGCACCGGGTGGGGTTTTCGCTGTTGCACGCTGTCGCCGCCAACGACCACCGGGAAGAAGCGGGCCAGCGACAGCGTCTCGAGGATCCTGTTCGTCGCCGACACCGGCTTGTTGGTCACGACGGCCAGGCGGAATTTCTTGCGATGCAGCTCATCGAGGGTTTCCGGCACGCCCGGATAGCAGCGGGTCAGATTCGCTGAATTCGCCAGGTAGATTTCGAGGAACCGGGGCAGGCAGGCATCACTCTGCTGCGGGTCGCCATGGGTCGCGACCAGCGCGCGCTCCACCATTTTGAGCACGCCGTCGCCGATCATTCCCTTGATTTCATTTGCCTCGATCGAACGCAGGCCGAGTTCGCCCAGTAACCGGTTGAGCGCGGCGCGGAGGTCTTCGGCGCTATCCACGAGGGTACCGTCGAGGTCAAAGATGATGGCCCGGGGTGGATGGAAACTCGGCATATCCCACCGTATGAACTTCACATGGTGAGTTTCAATCGAATAAATTGCACAAACGTGTGAAATTTAGTAGCAATCGATGGCAAAAACACACCCATGGAATGAGAATGAAAACGCGTGAACTACCGCTGGTGGCGCTGCGGGCATTTGCGGTTGCCGCGCGCGCTCCCAGCCTCACCGCTGCCGCCGCCGAACTGGGCGTGACCCATGGGGCGATCAGCAAGCAGATCAATGCTCTCGAAAACTGGCTGGGACAGCAGATGTTCATGCGCGAGGGCAGACGTCTTGTCCTCACGCCCTATGGTCAGGTGCTGGCCGAAAAGCTGGGTCAGTCGATCAACGAAATCCAGGGCGCCTGCGAATATGTCCGCCGGCAGAAAAACCGGCTCGTCGTTTCGGTCGAGGCGCCGGCGACCCTGGCGATGTACTGGTTGCTCCCGCGGCTTCTGGAATTTCAGAACGAGTATCCAAACATCACGGTTTGGACGGCGACCAGACAAACCGGTCAGTCGCCGGATCTGTCTTCCACCGACATTGTCATCACGCGAGGCAATCCATCTCATCTCGCGACACGCGTCCACGCGACGGAATTTCTGTTTGACGAACAACTGACGGTGATCTCGTCGCCGTCGCTGTTGGCCCAGTTTCCGGTCAAACAGCCGGCCGATGTCATGCGCCATCGCATGATCACGGCTTCGACGCGTCCCGGCCAATGGGAAGCGTGGCTCGATTTCATCGGGGTCGACCACCAGATCATGGAGGGAGGCCATCGCTTCGACCATCTGTTCGTGGCCATGCACGCGGTTCGCGACGGACTGGGATCCATCATCGCTCCGAGAAATCTGTTCGATGCAAGCTTCGCGAAACGCGAGCTGGTTGCGCCGTTGCCGAATTTGACCCTGAAGGGTGTCCCCTATTTCGTTCACCGCACACCGCGCGCCGAAGGAAACCACGTCCGTCAGTTCACCGACTGGCTGCATCGTGCGGTCGCCTGAGGCGATGTCAGGCAAGCATGGTTGGTCAGGCAAGGATGGTTGGGCGCTTTCGCGCATGCGGTGAAAAGCCGCCCCATTCCGCAACGCATTACGGCAACCGGAATGAGGCGGAGTCAATGGAGCCTAGGTCGTCGCACCGCCGCTGCGACAACAGCAAAGTGCGATTGTGATTCGGGCAACTTGACGGCGAAGCCTGCCGGCAGGCGCGGGGCCGCGGGGTTTTCCACATCGCCGTGGCAACGCCCTCGCCGATGACGCCGGACCCGCGGCGTGTTGGTAAATGACTGGTTTCCCGACACCGCCGGGTTTCTTCACCAGCGTTGATGGGGCGCTTAAACTTTTAGCCTAAATCGGGCGAATGATCGAACGACGCGCAACACCACGACAGCGAGTCTTCAAGGCCGGAACCATCGAGTTCGACGGCGCCGGCATCGATTGCATCGTGCGCAACCTGTCACCGGCTGGAGCCGCGCTTGACGTGGCAACGATGGCTGGCATTCCCCACGAGGTCACGCTCTCGATTGCGACTCGCAACGTGCGCTACCACTGCTACATCGTCTGGCGCAAGGACAGGCGGATCGGCGTTACGTTCGATTGACGACGCGCCGCCAATCGCGATTTGCGCCACGGCCGGAACCGCCCCGCGTGTGACCTTTCTGTCTGCAGGGAACGCTTGTAGGCTCGTCGGGTCCTGGAGGCGTCGATGGAAAAGCTCCTGCTTGCCGTGGCGCTGGCGTGCCAGCCCGGCGATCGTCCGGTCGATTTCGCCGGCAAGCTCCCGCGCGATCTTCAATTCATCGATCTGGTGATTTCGGTAAAGCCGTTCTATGCGCGGCTTTATGTCTATCAGCCCGGTTTTCCCGACAGCTTCCAGCAGTGCTGCAGCAACAAGCCTGCATCGGTCTTGCGCGTGCCGGTCAGCGGCGGCCGATTCTGCATCAGGCAGAGCCAGCCACAGATGAAATGGCGGGTGCGCGGCCTGCTGCGACCCGACATTGAAATGTAACTGCGCAGCCATTTCCTGCCCCCGACCGCAACGCTTCGCCCCGGACCGGTTGTGCATCGCCGAACTTCTCAATTTTGGCCTTCTTCGACCATTGAAGCGGCCCGGAAGCGCCCAAAATTAGCCCTCAAACCCCATCGTCAATGAAAAACCAGCGCCACGACAATCATGAGAGCCAGTAATGAGTGATCTCAAGTCGTCCGTGGCCGAAGTGTGGCCCCCCGAAGGGTCCGATCGAACCGAGTCCGCCGCGCGTGCGGACGATTTCCGGGTACAACGCGAGCGAATCCAGCGGCTGAACGAATATTGCAACCGGGTTACCGCTGAACTCCGCGCTTCGCTCGATCGGACCCATGACGAAGGCAGTTGATGATGACTGCCCGCCAAGGATAAAGAGATCGCATGACGTGTCTATCGGCTCTCTCGAACGCGCCGCTCCGCCGCATTGCCCTGCATTGCTGTGTCTTCCTCACGGTGACGGGGGGCGCCGCGCTCGCCCAGACAACCGGAACGGTCAACCCGGGTCCCGCGCCTGCGGAGCCGGCGGCGAAGGCAGACGTGCCGCTTGGCGGCTGTATGCCGATCGGGCTGACCGCGTCCGGAGAGATCGTTTTCCCGATTCAATGCAAGGAGTTCATCGACCGGGAGCGTAGCAAGGCCGCCGTGGAGCAGACCCCTCGGGCTGCTGAAGGCAAGCCCGCCTTGACGGATGATAAGCCTGGTGTTGCCGAACAGAAGCCCGCGGTGGCGGACGAGAAGCCTGCGGCTGCTGAACCGAAGCCCGCCATGGTGGAACAGGGGCCGGCCGATGCCGAGCAGAAGCCCGCTGTGGCGGAAGAGAAGCCGGCCCCCAGGCAATTGGAAGCCGTGGCGCCGCCGCAAGATGCAGCACCCGCGATCGGCAAACCGGCAGATAAGCCGGTTGAAGCCGCGGCCGCGCCAAAGCGCGTCCACCGTGAGGCAGGCAAACGCGCCTCCCGTTCCGACGGCTGTTCCCACTTCCGGACTTATGACGCGGCATCTGGATCCTACCGGGGCTATGATGGACGGCGCCATCCCTGCTGAGCGTCCCGGACGGCTCCTGCGCGCCCCGCGCTGCAGCCGGGCGTTGCGGGCCACTACGCTGGCCGCGGCGCGTTGCCACACCGATACAAAGCTATAGTTAATTGAGAATATTGGCATTTGCCTGCGGTATTTCTGGTGATAACATCGGAATCCGGGCGGGGTTTTAGTTATGTTGGGCGTTGGAAAAATTTATAGATTGAAATTTCCGGGAATTGCCGCGCGTGTGATCAAGCCGCCGGCCGGCCACGCACCTCCGAACTTTCCCTTTCTCGTCGAAAGTCTCTTCCTGAGAAGCCGGTGGTATGTAAATGGGCGTGGCGAGCCCGCTTATGCCGATGCCCCACGGCTGATCGTGACTCCCCACAAGGACGCCGCCGGTCTTTCCGCAACCGCAAAGCCCGGCCGGACCGACACGAACCGGGCGTCGACCAAGTCGAATTCGTCCGCGGGTTAGCCATCCCCATTTTTCTTCCGCCCGACCTCCGTGAAGGCTGCGTGAACCAATTCAATCGCTGGTTGAATTGAATGATATTTCGGTTGAAAACTTGATTTGCGCCGGAACCCGCACCGGCGGCCGCGACGTCTCGCAGATTTGGCTTTCTTCGACCATTGAAGCGACCCGGAAGTGCCAAAATTAGCCCTCAAACGCGACCATCAATGGTATGGACCGGCGCCACGGCAATTCATGAGAGCTAGCAAAATGGAACGTCATGATCTCGGAGCGATGTCCGAAGAGGAACTCTGGTCTCTGCACGAATTGGTCACATCGGTTCTGGCGCGCAAATTGTCGGCCGATAAAGTCCGCCTGGATCAGCGACTGAAGCGGCTCAGGCTTGGAACCGTGCAGGCCAATATCAGAAGGATGACCCAGGCGAGCCGCCCTTACCCGCCGGTGTTTCCCAAGTATCGAAATCCGGCCGAACCAGCGCAGACCTGGTCGGGCCGCGGCAAGCAGCCACGCTGGTTGAGCGCACAGCTCGGGGCGGGAAAGAAGCTCGACGATTTCCGGATTCAGCCGTCAATGCCGGAACACAAGCTTCACATCCTGAGACAGTAGTGGCCGACAGACCAAAAAGACCGCGCGGGGGCTGCCGCCTTCGGGCGGTCGTTTGTTTGGGTAGCTTCGAAAACACGCAGCCGAGAGTCAGCCCTGAATATTCGGCTGATGTTCTTCCAGTTTTGATTTGTGCATAAGATCGCCCCCGCTCTCAATTCCAATTGAGCGCGGTGCGGGCGCGGCGCAACCTGAGCCCCGCGGGACGAGAGCGTACGCGCAACGAGGTGGAGGGCATGATGGCCTCGACGATTGCCGAACAGGCCGCCCAGGTGCGCGTGCGCCGTCACAGCGACGTTCCCGAATGCGATGTCATCGTGGTCTTCCGCGGCCGGGAAATATCGCTCAGGTGCCGCAACTACAAGCAAGCCGTCGAGTGGGCGAGGATCGAATGCAAGTCGTACAAGGTCGCGGGCGGGTTCACCGTCGAATCCTGAGTCGTCCGCACGCCGTCTCAACCGCGCCACGCCGCCGTGAAGAAGTCCGAGCATGACCGGATCCGAAGCTGACGGCGATCCCCACCAGGTGTATCAGCCCCGCCGCGACGAGCCGCCGCGATCGACCATCAACAAGATCACCTGGGCGCAGGTCGGACGCGTGGCAGAGCCGGGCCGATACATGTTCAAATTTGGATGGCTCACCATCACCGCCGAGGACCTGGCGGTCTGGAAGCTGTATCCGAATGCGGCGTTCACCCTGCTCACGAGGGCGACTGCCGCCGACGGCAAGGACGAGTTTCGTCTGGGCACATTCGAACTCAGGGATACCCTTTCGCTCAGCGAGAAATGACAGACCGCGGATATCAGAATTCGAACAGGTCCGAACTCCGCCGCGCCAACTCGTGCAGTTCGCCCAGGGTTCCACGGACGGCGCCGCAACGCGCGCATTCCACGGGCGTGGTCAGGGGAGACGTCACGGGATCGGTAACCTTGATCGAGAGACTGCCACATCGCTCGCACACGAACCTGAATCGCGATCGCTGGCGGGTGATGGTATCTTCCAGGCTTGTCATGGCAGCGCCCACCTCAGCCCGCGATCATGACGGAAAGACAGCCCAGAATACCGGCCTTCCAGCGGGAGTACTCGGCGGTCGAACGTATCGGCGTCCGGATCCGCTCGAGCGGGATCCCGACCCGTCCGGATCGTCCCTCGATATACGGGCCGTGAAGAACGTCCATGTGCCGCTCATAGGCCACCGCCGCAAGCGCGGCGGCCGCAAACACAAGTCCTGCCAGCGCGATCATTTCGATCGTCATTTGAGCCCCCGCTCGTTCAGACGGGGACTTCAATACAGATGAAATTCTAAGATGAAGGTCTCAAGCGACGAACACGGTTGAACGATTGCGTTAGGGAGCGCTCAACCATGAACGCCCGCGATCGGCAGTTGCGTCGCCCTCGAGCGGCGCCGCGCGGCGTGCAACGGAAGATACCGACAATCCCTGCCCGCTCGTTCAGACCGGCGGATCCGCGGCAACCTTGGGCCGGGCTTCCAGCAGCATTCTCACCTCCCGGGCGCTCGTGAGCGCACGGCGGATATTGCGATCTTCCGACGTGGTGTCGAAGGTGATCAGCCGATTGCAGTGCTGGCAGTTGGTCTGGAAACCGTTGCGGACTTTCTGGGCGCGCTCACGGAAAAATTGCGAGCATTTTGAACATTTGATTTTGATTTTTTCATCGATCATGGAATGGGCCCGAAAACCATATCGTGCGGTCGAGAGTTTAATGACTCCCTAATCCATCGAATGAAATACCCGGACCGGGCCATCGTGAGTGGAAATTATCGAGAAAAATCAAGGGGGATAGCGCGGCATCCGCGCTGCCGTCATTTCTCTGTGCCGTCGTGAACGGGTAGTTTATTTTGGCGGCCCGGCCCGGCGCCGTCTAAATTGCGACCGCTGTTGTTTTCCCGGCGTTAAATCCTTTTCGTCATCCTGGCGGAATGAAAGCTCTGCTCGCCGGCGCGGCCGGCTGGATCGCCTTCTTTCTGGCGGACCAGGCGGTGTATAACGGCTACTACGTCCAACAGATGGGCGAATTCGCTGGCGCCGTCGGCGCGGCCTTCGCGTTCCGCTAGCGCGCCCGTTGTGGCTGGAGATGCCGGAATCTCCGCTGCACCCCCTGATCCGACGCGCCGCGCGATTCGCCTGACAGTTCGCCCCCTGCTCCCGTTCGTTCACGCCAGATGATTCGGAGGAACGCGCCGTCGTGTGAACGCCGGCGTCGCGCGGGCTTGCAACATTCGGATTTCGGCCAAGGCAGAATCAGAGCTATGCTCGCGAACCTGCCTGGTTTGAAGGCGAAGCTGACATGACCGAGCTAGAGGTTCTGGATCGCAACACCCAGGGGTTAAAGGAACTGTTGAGGGTCGCGTGGAGAGACCTTGCAAACCCCGCTCTGACACCCTTCGAACGCCGCGAGGCGCGCAATCAGATCAACCAGTACGGCGCCGAACTGCGACGCCATCTGCAGTTGATCGAGGCCGAGCGAAACCGTGTGCGAGAACAGCGAAGCGCGGCGCAGGGTGTCGGCAAGCCGAATTTCCGCATCCTCGCATAGCAGCGATCGATGTCGGCAGCGGTCATCTTCGGCCCGGCGGCTTTGTTTGCCGGATCGCCGTGTTTGCCGGATCACCCTCGCGCCGCGGTTCCGCACCGTTTCAGCCCAGCCACGAAGTAACCTTGATCGGTTAGGTTAAGTGCCGAACCCGATTGCGAGATCACCCGATCACGGTAGCGTGCACTGGCTTCGCTCCATCGGGTCGCGCATGGCTACGGACAGTCACCAATTTGAGATCCCGCAGGTAAGTACCAAACCGGCCTGGGCCGAGGTATGGCACCTCTGGACTGTCTTCATTCCGCGGCGATCGATCACGGGTCGGCTGGTATTCGGGCAGGTGTGGCGACGACACGACGGCCGCCGCTGGATCTACAAGAAATTCGTCGAATATCGCTGACCGGTGCCCATCCGGGCCGCGCGGCTACGGTCGTTTTGCGCCGGTGCGCGGAAAGCAGCGGCCCGCTGGCGGCAAGATCGGACTATTGCTTCCCGACATCCGCCTTGGCCAGATCATCCAGCGGTCTTCCCGGGTCTGCAACAAAGGTCACGCCGATCCGTTTTTGCTGAATCCAGGCAATCCGGCATTCCCGAACCGAGGAGCCGTTGGCCATGACCAGGCGAAAGCGCGACGGTACGAACGCCGGGTTTTCGACATCGATGGCTGCGCCCTCGGGCGAAATATTCCGCACGACGCAGCTCATGACGGATCCCTCCGCCGACACATAGGCCGGCTCGTCGATCTCCGTCCGTTGATATTTTCGCTTCTCTTCCATAGGCGTTCTGCCCTGCCCGCTGCCCCCGGGGCTAGGATAGCCACAAACCTTAAATAAAGCTTATGACCTCTCAGCGGGGCGCGAATCCGACCCAAAAGCCGACGCGCTTTAGTCGAGCCCCCGCTCGTGGCTGAGGCGCACCATTTCCTCGATGAAGACGGCTCTTTGCTTGTCGTCGAGGCTTGTGAACAGCGGCTCGGCGGCATCGGCGACGTTGCGCTGATCGATGGCGCGGTCGTTGAGGAACTGCGCCTCGTTGCGCATCTGCTCGATGATGTCGTCGGGCGGATCGCGCTTGGCACGGGCCAGTCGCAGATTGAGGCGATCGGCGCCGTTGTGGCTGAGATAATGCATGGCGCTGCTGAAGCCCGACCAGTTCTTTGCCTGTACGGGCGTCAGGTTCAATTCCGCCTTGATCCGATCGATGTTGGCATCGCTGTTGGCGACAATCTGCTCGGCGGTCAATTGCGGCGCGCCCTGCTGGGTCAGCACCGGCGACTGCTGCGGGGATGCCGCTGCCTCCTGAGCCGGCGCGGCGGCCTCCGCAGCGGGTGCCGGCGAGGCGCCTTCCGGGGCGGGTGCCGCCGCCGCGTCCTGGGCGGGCGGCGCCCCTTGCCTGGCCGCCTTTGCACCCTTGGCGGCAGTCTTGGCGGCCTTGGCGGGGGCGGCCTGCTTCGCTCCGCTCGGAGCATTGGTCGCGGTCGGTGCGGGCGATTGCGCATTGTTCCCGACGCCGAGCACGCCGGTGAACACACCGACGACGCCACCGATTGCGCCTCCCAACACCCCGCCGACTGGACCGGCCGCCTTGTTGCCAGCCTGAGCCCCCTGCTGAACCCCCTGAACCAGTCCTTGCCCGAACGCCGCCGCAGGCGTGCCCAGCAACGCCACGGCCACCAACCCAACCCTCAGCGGCAAAAGCGTCGTCCCCGTCATTCTCTGATCTCCATGGTCGAAACGACCGAGCGGCCGATCGCGTTCGAGCAACGCTTCGCCGCCTGCGCCGACACTAGCGGCTTCGCACCGCGCACGTCTACCATCACGCCGGGGCACAGCGCGACCGACCAGGCTGCGACGCGTGTCGGGTTGAACCTGCGGCCCATTTACGCACCTTGCGAACCCTGAGGGGCGACGTGTGCGGCGCAGTATTTGCCCCAAATTTCCGCAAAACGCGCCCGCCGCCGAGTCAACGATCGGTCTCTGAACATCCCGGCCGGACTGGAGCGCAACGTTAGTTCTAGATTCACCGGCGCCAGGTTTCTCGACAGACGCATGTAATTCTGCTCTGATTGCCGCAACGAAATCTCCGCGCCGGGCCGCCTCGCGGCGGCGTACGGCCATAACAACAATAATAGCGAGATTTCTGTCTTGCCTTGATTGGTTCACCTGGGAGGAAACACCATGACCCGGAACAAGCTTTCGCGACGCCAATTCGTAGCCGCAACCGCACTTTCATCCGCGGCGCTGGTCACAGCGCCCTATATCCGAACGGCTCATGCCGCCGGCAAACTGACCATGGGTTTCTGGGATCACTGGGTGCCCGGCGCCAACAAGGCCTCGACCGATCTCGTCAACGAGTGGGCCGCCAAGGAGAAGGTCGAAGTTTCGATCGACTACATCACGAGCCAGGGCAACAAGAACCTCGTGACCATCGCCGCCGAGGCGCAGGCGAAATCCGGCCATGACATCCTGGCGATGCCGACCTGGTGGCCGCACGCGAACTCCGAACAGATGGAGCCCGTCAACGACATCATGGAGCCGCTGATCAAGCAGAACGGCGAAGTCAACGGCACCGTCAAATATCTCGGTCAACTGGACGGCAAATGGCTCGGCGTCCCCGCCTGCATCGGCAGTCAGATCAAGGGCCCCTGCTCGCGCATCGACCTGATGAAGAAATACGCCAATATCGACGTGCAGGAGATGTATCCGGCCGGCAGCCCGCCGAAAGCGGACAACTGGAATACCGACACCTTCCTGAAGGCGGCGGAGGCTTGTCACAAGGGTGGTTTCCCGTTCGGCATCGGGCTCGGCGAAACCTCCGACAGTGTCGACAGCGCGGGCGCCTTCTTCCAGGCGTTCGGCGCCGAACTGGTCGATGCCAAGGGCAACCTCACGGTCAAGACCGATGCGGTGCGCCAGGTTCTCGAATTCTACAAGAAGCTGATCGGCTTCCTGCCGCCGGACGTGGCGGCATGGGACGATGCGTCCAACAACAAATGGCTGGTTTCCGGCAAGGGCGCCATGATCATGAATCCACCCAGCGCCTGGGCGGTCGCCAAGCGTGACGCGCCGCAAATCGCGGAACAGTGCTGGACCCACGGTTTCCCGGTCGGACCGAAAGGCCGGTTCGCGCCGTTCCTGCCTTTCTTCTGGAACATCTGGAGCTTCTCCAAGAACAAGGAGGCCGCCAAGAGCCTGCTGGTTCATCTGTCGCAGCCGGAGTCGATCGCCAAGCTGGTCGCGGCGAGCCGCGGCTATGACCTCCCGGCATACGCGAAGCTCACGACACTGAAGACCTGGGCCGAAGAGGGACCGCCCAAGGGCACGCTGTTCAGCTATCCCAACCCCTACAATCACCAGGTGCTGTCGATTGCGGCATCGCCCGCACCGCCCAAGATCGCCCAGCAGATCTACGCACAGGCCACCCTCACCAAGATGTGCCTGAAATACTACCAGGGCGAGACGATGGAAAACACGCTCGCCTGGGCCGAAGGCGAGTGCGAAGGCTTCATGCGGAGCTAGACGACCGTTCGCCGCAACGACGTGTCGGTGATGGCGTGAGCGTTGCGGCCGGTCGCGACGGCGTCCGTGCGATCCGGAGCCGGCATCACGCCGGCTCCGCCGGTGGCAATTCCGGGATTGCTTCTGTCTCAATGGGACACGCGAGGAAGCTGCATCATGGTTGACGTCGCATTTCAGGCCAACGGCCTTTCCGCCGGATCCGCCCGCAAACGCGCCAGTCTCAGGGTAGCGCTGAAGCGGAAATCGACGGCGGCGTTCCTGATGACGCTGCCGCTGATCCTGCTGATCGGCATCCTCGTGATCTATCCGGCGTTTTATTCCCTGCATCTGGCGACGCTGAACAAGTCGATGCAGCACTTTGTCGGCCTCGGCAACTTTCAGTTCCTGTTCAAGCGCGACACGTTCTGGCTGGTGGTCGAGCAGTCCTGCATTTTCGCGATTTCGGCGGTCATCTTCAAGGCGCTGATCGGCTTCATCGTCGCCCACTTCGTCCACAACATTCCGGCGAAGGGGCAGCGCAAGTGGCGCGGCATGCTGCTGGTGCCGTGGGTGATCCCGCCGGCGATGAGCACGCTGGCCTGGCTATGGCTGTTCGATCCGTCGTATAGCGCCTTCAACTACACGCTTTCGTTCTTCGGCATTGGACCCATTTCATGGCTCGGCGATACCGGGTGGGCCCGCTTCTCGGTGATCCTGGTCAATATCTGGTACGGCGCGCCGTTCTTCATGATCATGTACCTGGCATCGCTGAAATCGGTGCCCGACCAGCTCTATGAAGCCGCCGCCATCGACGGCGCCAACTGGTGGCAGCGCATCTGGTACGTGACGCTGCCGATGATGCGCAACATCATCGCGATCACGACGCTGTTTTCGCTGATCGTGACGTTCGCGAACTTCGACATCACGCGCATCCTCACCGCCGGCGGTCCGCTCGATCATACCCACCTGTTCGCGACCTGGGCGTTCAAGGTCGGGATCGAGGGCAGCGATATTCCGCTCGGCGCCAGCGTGTCGCTGTTCATGTTCCCGATCCTTGCCATCGCCGCGATCTTCATTCTTCGGGACATCAACAAGCGCGGGAACGAGGCCTGATGACGAGCACCGTGGTCATCGACAAGGCGGCGCCGACCCGCCCGGTCAAATATGGCAGCATGAGCCGCGACCGCACCTGGGCGCTTCGATGGTCGTATTTCTTCCTCACGCTGTTTGCGATCTTCTCGCTGGTGCCCCCGCTCTACATGGTGATCACGTCGCTGAAGAGCAGCGCCGAGATTTCGGCGGCGACCAATCCCTGGTGGGTATTTCATCCGACGCTGGAATACTACGTCGGGCTGCTGACATCGAACCAGTTCCTGACGTTCTTCCGCAATTCGGCGCTCGTCTCCGTCTTCGTCGTCGTCATTACCATGCTGATCAGCGTGCCCGCCGCCTTCGCCATGGCGCGGATGCGGTTCTGGGGGTCGGCGACGCTCGCGACCGGCGTGTTCCTGACCTACTTGATTCCCGATTCGCTGCTGTTTCTGCCACTGTTCAAGATGTTCGCGGTGTTCAGCGACTTCACCGGCATTCAGCTCATCAACCGGTGGTATGTGCTGGTGATCGTGTACCCGACGCTCACCGTGCCGTTCTGCACCTGGATCATGATCGGCTACTTCGCCTCGATTCCCAAGGAACTCGACGAAGCCGCGATCATCGATGGCGCCTCCTGGTTTCAGACGCTGACGCGAATTTTCATTCCGGTCGCGCTGCCCGGCTTGATCGCCGCCACCATCTTCGCCTTCACGGTGTCATGGGCGCAATTTCTCTATCCGCTGGTTTTCACCACCTCGACCGACCAGCTCGTGCTGCCGGTCGGCATCGTCACCACCCTGATCAAGGGCGACGTCTATAATTGGGGGCAGATCATGACCGGCGCCCTGCTCGGCGCGGCACCCCCTCTCATCATCTACGCCTTCCTGATGGACTACTACATTGCCGGCCTCACCGCCGGCGCGACAAAGGGTTGATATCGATGGCCGACGTGACGTTGCGGAAGGTGATCAAGCGCTACGACGACGTCGAGGCGGTACGCGGCATCGATCTCGACATCGCCGACCATGAATTCGTGGTGCTGGTGGGGCCGTCGGGTTGCGGAAAATCGACCACGCTGCGGATGATCGCGGGACTGGAGGATATCACCGACGGCGACATCATGATCGGCGGTGACGTCGTCAACGACGTGCCGCCGAAGGACCGCGACATCGCCATGGTGTTCCAGAATTACGCGCTCTATCCGCACATGACGGTCGCGGAGAACATGTCGTTCGGGCTGCGGCTCAAGCACTATCCCAAGGCCGAAATCAAGAGCCGGGTCACCGAGGCCGCCCGCATGCTCGACATCACCGACCTGATCGACCGGAAGCCGAAGCAACTGTCCGGCGGCCAGCGCCAGCGCGTCGCCATGGGACGCGCCATCGTGCGCAATCCCAAGGTCTTCCTGTTCGACGAGCCGCTGTCCAACCTCGACGCCAAGCTCAGGGTCCAGATGCGGATCGAGATCAAGAAGGTGCACCAGAAGGTGCGAACCACGACGGTCTATGTCACCCACGATCAGGTCGAGGCAATGACGCTTGCCGACCGGGTGGTGGTGATGAACAAGGGCCGCATCGAGCAGATCGGAACGCCGAACGATCTCTACCACAGTCCGGCGACGCGCTTCGTCGCGGGCTTCATCGGCTCGCCGGCGATGAATTTCATCCCCTGCCGGCTCGAGGATGTCGGAGGCCGGTTGCATGTCCGCATTACCGACGGGATCGCGCTTCCAATGCCTGCCAAGCGAGCCGCCCAATATCAGGGTATCGGCCGCGACGACAAATTGCTGCTGGGACTGCGTCCGGAACACATCGCCGAAGCCAAGGCACATCCCGAGCCGGGGGTCGAACCGTTCGATGCGGTGCTCGACGTGACCGAGCCGATGGGCATGGAGACGCTGATCTATTTTGCCCTCGAGGGCGCGCAGGTGTGCGGACGGGTCAACCCCAATGCCGGCGCGCGCGCCGGCAGCCCGCTCCGATTGGCGGTGGACCTCAACAATATGCACCTGCTAAATGAGGTGACCGGCGCCGTCGTTTGACGGCCGCACAGCACGATAAGGCCAGGGGCTCGGGAATGGCGACCAACAAGAAGAAGATTCTCGTCACCGAATCGATGTCGCAGCCGGGACGAGCTCTGTTGAAGCAACGCGAAGACATCGAGCTGGTCGAATTTCCCAACATGATCTCGGCCGGCGATTTCGAGGCCATGCTCAGGCAGCAGGCGCCGGTGCACGGCGTCGCGCTCGGCGCCACCCGTTTCGGCGAACCGGAACTCGAGGCATCAAAGGACATCAAGGTGGTGACCCGGATCGGCGTCGGCTACGACGCCGTCGACGTCCCCGCGCTGAGCCGGCGCCGGGTCCCGCTGATGGTCGCCGGCACCGCCAACTCCCCATCGGTCGCGGAGCAGGCGCTGTTCATGATGCTGACGCTTGCCAAGCGGGCCGTCGAAATGCATGCCCTGGTCAGGGACGGCGCCTGGGCGAGCCGGCTTGGACTGCTGCCTTACGATCTGTTCGGCAAAACCGTCTTGATCGTCGGCTTCGGCCGCATCGGCACCCGGACTGCCAAACGTTGCCTGGCGATGGAAATGAGCGTGCTGGTCTATGATCCCTACAAACCCGCGGCCGAGATCAAGGCGGCCGGGTGCGAGCCGGTTGCCGATCTCGATGCCGCCCTGCCCCGCGCCGATTTTGTCAGCCTTCATTGCCCGAAGACGCCGGAAACGGTCGGAATGTTCAACGCAGCGCGCCTGAAGCGGCTCAAGCCGACCGCCTATCTGATCAATACCGCGCGCGGCGGGATCGTCGAGGAGAAGGCGCTGTATGACGCGCTGGTTTCCGGCAGGCTTGCCGGCGCCGGCCTCGATGTGTTCGAGGAGGAGCCACCGCCTTCCGGTCATTCGCTGTTCGAACTTCCCAACGTCATCATGGCGCCGCACGTGGCGGGCGTGACGCGCGAGGCCGTCGATCGCATGAGCGAGCAGACCGCGCGCAACATTCTGAGCGCGCTCGATGGCGAACCGATCCGACAGAACGTCATCAATCAGGACGTGCTCGGCTGATTTTGAAACGCAAGTGTTTGCGCCATTGCCGCCAGACAATTCGCGGCGGCCGGCATCGAAATTGATATCACCAGGGGCATTGCAGGGCTGAGATGGCATTCGCGGAATATGGAAAGCACGACGCCGTCGGCCTTGCCGACCTCGTGCGCAAGAAACAGGTCAGTGCCGGCGAATTGCTGGACGAGGCCATCGCGCGCACCGCCAAGGTCGATCCCCGGATCAATGCCGTCGTCGTCAAGCATTACGACTATGCAAGGCGGCAGATCGACAAGGGCCTCCCCGACGGTCCCTTCACCGGGGTGCCGTTTCTGCTCAAGGACCTCGACCTTCTGGAGGGTACCCGCACCACTTCGGGCGCGCGCATCTACAAGGACAATGTGGCCGATCATACCGGTACGCTCGCGCAACGCTTCCTCAACGCCGGGGTGACGATCTTCGGCAAGAGCGCCAGCCCGGAGTTCGGCCTGCTGCCGATCACGGAGTGCCGCCTGTTCGGCCCGACCCGCAACCCGTGGAATCCGGCGCATTCCCCCGGAGGTTCGTCGGGCGGCGCAGCCGCGGCGGTCGCCGCGCGCATCCTTCCCGTGGCGCATGCCAGCGACGGCGGCGGGTCGATCCGCATTCCCGCCTCGGCATCCGGCGTGTTCGGATTGAAGCCGACCCGCGCGCGCAATCCGGCCGGGCCGGATCGCGGCGAAGGCTGGGGCGGCTTTTCCTGCGGTCATGTCGTGAGTATCAGCGTGCGCGACAGCGCGGCCATGCTGGACGCCGTTTGTGGCCCGGAGACATCGAGCCCTTACGTCGCACCGCCGCCGGAGCGGCCGTTCGCCCAGGAGGTCGGCCGCGATCCCGGCCCGCTCCGCATCGCATTTACCGACAAGTCGCCCTATGGCGAGGCCATCGATGCCGAGATCGCCGCGGCGGTTCGCGACGTCGCGGCGCTGCTGGCCGGGCTCGGCCATGACGTCGAGGAGCGAGCGCCGCGCCTCGCCGCCGACCCGGCCACCGTGATGGCAACGATCGTCGGCGCCAACACCGCGCTCAGCGTGCGGCTTGCCGAACAAAACCTTGGCCGCAAGGTCACCGAGAACGATTTTGAGATTCTGACGCTTGCCAGCGCCCACAACGCGCAGCACAGCACGGCGACCGACTATGTTGCCGCCCAGCTCGCCGCGTTTCAGATTTCGCGGGAACTGGCGACGTTCGCGTCAAGCTGCGACATATTCCTGTGTCCGACGCTGTGCTCGCCGCCGTTACGCATTGGCGAGATCAACTCGATGTCGAACGACCTGTCGCACATTGGGCCGATCCTGCGCCGCTATATGCCGGGGACTTCCATGTTCAATATGTCCGGGCAGCCCGCGATGTCGGTGCCGCTCGCCTGGAACGCGGCCGGCCTGCCGCTCGGCATGATGTTTGCGGCACGCCTCGGCGACGAGGCAACCCTGTTTCGGTTGGCGGCGCAACTCGAACGGGCGCGCCCCTGGAAGGATAGACGGCCACCGATTTGCGCATAGGCCGACAAAACTCGGCCGCATTCGACGGCAAGCTGTCGATACGTGCCGACGGCGGCCGCAAGCCCCTGACGGGAGAGATGGATTTTGACTGAAAGTGATCCGACGGACAATGCGCTCGCGGCCATCGCCAGCATTCTCGATCAGCCGGAATCGAATCGCGAGCCCGAACCGGTCGCGGCATCGGACAAGCCTGCCGTAACCGTCGAAGCGATCGAGGCCGATGGTTACCGCAAATTCAGCCCCGGCCCGATCGCATCGATCCGATTGAAATGGACCGTTCGCCGCGAGGCCCTTGGAGAATATTACGTGGACGAGACGGTCGGCGAAAATTCCACGCCGATCGTGAGCGGGCCAATGACGGGGAATGCCGCCGTCCGGATGGTCGACGATCGCGAACGCGAGGCGCAGCGGCAGTTTGCACAGCTCAAGGGCGAAATGGCCGGCGGAACTGTAGCTGCAAATTCGACCCGCAGGAAAGACAGCGGAACATAGCCGCTCTCCGTCGATTTGCTCCGCTGGCAACCGCAGCGAGTCTTCTCCGGCTTTGCCGTCCCACAATATTCCGCGAACGTGAGACGCCGCACCCACCCCTTCCGTATTGACGCCTTCTCATTTCCGGACGAATGCCTGTGTTGCAACGTCAGAAAATAGACGTGCAGCATTCATTGGGAGGAAGCGCATGAAACGCATCGCGTTGGCCGCAAGCCTTGCGATTCTCGTTCCGTATGGAGCGAGTGCCCAGACGACCGATCAATTGGTCAAGGGAGTCACGGATACCTCGAACGTCCTCAACTACGGTATGGGCTACAATCTGCAGCGGTTCAGCCCGCTCAAGCAGATCAACAAGGATACCGTCAAGAATCTCGTTCCGGTCTGGAACTACAGCCTTGCTGACGATCGCAGCGAGGAATCGCAGCCGCTGGTCTATCAGGGCGTGATTTACGTCACCAGCAACAGTGCCACCATGGCGGTCGACGTCAAGAGTGGCAAGCAACTCTGGAAGACCAAGGTTGAATATCCGCCGGAAACGCCACGCATCGTGTGCTGCGGCATCATCAACCGTGGCGCCGCCATCTACGACGGGAAGATCTTCCGCACCACGCTCGATGCCAATGTGATCGCGCTCGACGCCAAGACCGGCAAGGAACTGTGGCGGCAGAAGGCGGCCGACATCAGGGAAGGT
>DASUIA010000183.1:0-3088 GCA_036273255.1 Bradyrhizobium sp. | reverse complement strand
TCACGCCGGCATATCGGCGCCGTCAGCGGCGATCGTCGGCATGGCCGCGATGGTTGGCGCGGGAACCGGCGGCGTCATGACTGCCATCGTCATGGTCTTCGAGATGACCCGCGATTACGCCATCATTGTTCCCGTCATCGTCGCCGTCGCGATCGCCGCCGGCATCCGGCGCGCACTGATCGGTGAAACCATCTATACGTTCAAATTGCGCCATCGCGGCCACCGCATCCCGAAGGAGCGGCACATTAATCTCTTCCTTGTCAGGCAGGCACGAGACATCATGGAGCGGCGTTTTATCCTGGCCAAGACCGGAACGTCTCTCAAGGAGGCCATCAGCGCCGAAAAGCCCGACGATTTGCGCGTCATCATCGTTGAGCGCGACGGCCGGATCGTTGGCCTCATTCCGCCGCGCTCAGGTCTTTGGCGCGAGTCTCAGGGCAATCCGAACCTGCTGGTCGAGCGCTTCGTCGAACCCCGGGTGGTGATCTGCCGCGACGTCGACCTCTTGAGCCGGGTGCTCGCCAGATTGAAGCGCCATCGTGCCGGCGCTGCCATCGTTTTCCACGGCGCGGACCGGCCGAAGGTCAGCGACATCGTCGGCGTCATCACCAAGCGCGCGATCGCAGACACGGTCATTGACAGCTTCGACGACTAACTTCCGGAGAAGATGATCGCAGAGAGCGGTTTGTCAACATCAGCGGTTTGCATTGATTGCCCTGCACGGTGCTCATTTCACGCTGGCACAGTGTACGCATGCCCTAATGCAGAGCGTTGCTGCCGCGTTCCAATGGCAGGCCGTGGGTCACTGCAGCGTAAAGTTGCGCCAGCTCGACCTCGAGCTGCTCATTGACGAGAAGGAGGGCCTTCAACGCGCCGCGGAGGTCGCCATTGCAGGTTGCCACGATCCGGTCGATGGCGGCTTCGCTTGATCCGGAAGTCATCGAAATTGCTCCATTTGCAACTTGTGGTAGGAAGCACGCCGACCATGGTGAGATAATGGTCGCCCGGGTTGAGCGTTCCTGTGGATAGCGTGGAAAAGACGGCCGGCTTGCTGCGGGCATATCCGAAGCGAAGGCGTTCGGAATGATTCCATTTCAGCACGATCATATGGACGTGCCGATGACGGCCGTATGAAGGCGCGCGCTGCCTCAATTGGCTGATGGGGAAAACCGTGTTGGCTGCGAAACCCAGGCTTCCTGAAGCCGTAAGTCAATTGTGCCCAAAGTGATCCAGACATTGCAAACGGTGGTGGTCGTTGTCGTGGCGGCACTGGTCGTTCTCGCCCTGGTCACCCAGGCCGGTGTCGTTGTCGTGCAGCGCGCCCATCCTGCGCAGGGGAAGACGATCGATGTCGCGGGGGCGACCCTGCACGTCGTCGATATTGGTCCCCGAGATTCCGCCTTGCCGCCGATCGTCATGATCCATGGTGCAAGCTCCAATCTCGAGACCATGCGGCAGCCGCTCGGCGATCGGCTCGCCAAATCCCATCGGGTGATTCTGATCGATCGTCCCGGCCACGGCTGGAGCGTGCGCGCCCGCGAGCAGGATTCGACGCCCGCGATCCAGGCCCGCATGGTCGACGATGCGCTCAGGCAATTGGGCATCGGTCCCGCGGTCTTTGTGGTTCACTCGTGGGCCGGCGCGCTCGGCGCGCGCATGGCGCTGGACGATCCGCAGCGGGTGGCGGGCCTCGTCATGCTGGCCCCGGTGGCCTATCCGTGGCGCGGCGGTGTCGGATGGTACAACGAGGTGGTCACCAAGCCCGTGATCGGCCCGCTGCTCGCCTATACCATCACGCTGCCACTCGGGTGCTTGCTGGCCGAGCCCGGCGCCCGCGGCGTATTCCTGCCGCAGACCATGCCAGCGGACTATGTGCGCAAGAGCGCGACGCTGCTGTTGCTGCGTCCGCGCGAATTCCTCGCCAACGCCCGTGATCTCGTGACGCTGAAGCCGGCGGTGGCCGGGCAGGCGCCGCGCTACGCCGATATCAGGACACCGACGGTGGTGATAACAGGCGATTCCGACGACACGGTTTCGCCGAACATCCATTCACGGCCATTCGCGGCCGCGGTGCCCGGCGCGAAACTGATCGTGCTGCCCGGCGTCGGGCACATGGTGCAGAACGCCGCGCCCGAGCTGGTCGAACATGAAATCGATGCCATGATCGGCCGGAGCCACATCTCTGCCACCAACTGAGGCGCGACGGCCCCGCCGCTCGCCTTCCGGTCACGGAGCGAGGTCCGGTGCGGGCACGCCGCGCTGAAATGCCAGCAGGTCGAGCGAGGGCGGTTCGGTTCCGGTGAGGATCGTACAGCAGGCATGGGCGTGGCCGCGGTGGTGGGTCTGATGATTGAACAGATGCAGCAGGATGTCCTGCAGCGGCTGGCTGTGTGGCTTGCCTGCCATGTTCCGGTAGGCAAGGACCTTGGCGAGATCCTCCTCGGAATAGGTTCTGACCAGATCGATCAAGCGGGCATCCTCGGCGATCCGGCTGCGCAGAAGGTCGCGGCGATCGTCATGGATGATGGCGTCGAGCCGGGTCGGATGTTCGCCGGTGCCGGTCAGGCGCTTCAGCCAGACGCGATCGGTCAGCAGCAGATGATTCAGCGTGCCGTGCAGGCTGCCGAAGAAAACGCCGGTGGACCGGCGGTATTGCTGCTCGGGGATTGCGAGGGCGGCGCCGTAGATCCGAAGGTTGGCCCAGCGATTATAGTCGGCAAGCTGCCGGAAGATCTCGATCGCCATCGTGCTGTCCTCAATCGCTATCGCACCGTGCCCACCCGATCGGCAAAAATACCTCACCCGTCCGGCGGAGACGAGGGCCGGATTCGGGCGCAAGTTCCGCCCATCCTTCGCCTACCCAAAGCGATGCAGACGTGCTTGATTTGCATGACAAATCGAACGGTGCCGATGCGCTTGCGCAGCCGCGGGAGACCTGGACATGACCATCATGATGCCGGCCTCGGACCAGACGGTCCTGAACCGCCGCGACGCCATCGTGGCCGCGTTGCGGGCAATCGTGCCGGGCGAAGGGGTGATCGATAAGCCAGCCGAAATGCTGCCTTACGAATCCGATGGCCTGATGGCC
>DASUIA010000182.1:0-2236 GCA_036273255.1 Bradyrhizobium sp. | reverse complement strand
ACTTCTTGATGACCAATCCTGAAGCCCTGCGGACGACAATCGAGAGCAAGGGCGAAAACCTGCTCAACGGGCTGAAGAACCTGCTGGAAGACCTCGAGCGCGGCAAGGGTCACCTCGCGATCAAGATGACCGATATGGAGGCGTTCCGCATCGGCGAGAACATTGCGGTCACGCCGGGCAAAGTCGTTTATCAGAACGACCTGATGCAGCTCCTTCAATACGAGCCGACGACCGAGAAGGTAAAGCGTCGGCCGCTGCTGATTATCCCGCCATGGATCAACAAGTTTTACATCCTCGATCTGCGGCCCAGCAACTCCTTCATCCGCTGGGCGGTGTCGCAGGGCCATACCGTGTTCGTGATCTCGTGGGTCAACCCCGACGCGCATCTCGCTGCCAAGACCTTCACCGATTACATGCTGGAAGGGCCGCTCGACGCGCTCGATGCCATGGAGCTGGCAACCGGCGAGCGCGGCGCCAATGTTATCGGCTACTGCCTGGGCGGCACATTGCTCGCCAGCACGCTTGCCTATATGGCGGTCAAGCGCGACAACCGGATCGAGAGCGCCACCTATCTCGTAACGATGGTGGATTTTGCCTAAGCCGGCGAACTCTCCGTTTTCATCGACGAGGAGCAGCTCTCCGCGCTCGAAGAACGCATGAACACCAAGGGCTATCTCGAAGGCCGCGAGATGGCGACGACGTTCAACATGCTGCGCGCCAACGATTTGATCTGGTCGTTCGTGGTCAACAACTACCTGCTCGGCAAATCGCCTTTCCCATTCGACCTGTTGTACTGGAACGCCGATTCGACCCGCATGCCGGCGGCGATGCACAGCTTCTACCTGCGCAACATGTACCAGGAGAACCTCCTGATGAAACCCGGCGGCATCACTCTGGACGGCGTGCCGATCGATCTTCGAAAGATCAAGACCCCATCCTTTCTGCTGTCGACGCGCGAGGATCACATCGCACCGTGGCGGTCGACCTATGCCGCCACCCAGATCTATCGCGGGCCGGTCAAATTCGTGCTGTCCGCTTCCGGCCACATCGCCGGCGTGGTCAATCCGCCGGGCGGCAAATACGGCCATTGGGAGAACGACAATAACCCGCCGACCCCGGAAGAATGGCTCGCTACTGCGAGCAGCCACCCCGATTCGTGGTGGCCGCTATGGGAGCGCTGGATCTCACAATCCGCCGGGGACGAGGTGCCGGCGCGGTATCCGGGCGACGCCAAGCTCAAAGCAATTGAGGATGCCCCAGGGTCTTATGTCAAGGTGCGCGCCGCAGATTGATCGCGCTCGGCAAGGTTGAACCGGCGCAGAGCACGCCTCGATAAAACTCCTTTGCCATAGCCTCATTGGCACGCGACGATCCCTGCAAGAGTTGTGAAGGGAGGAGCGCGATGATCGGCTGGTTCGGCGAATTGAGCGCCAAGGAACGCCGGACGATGGGTGCCTGCTTTGGCGGCTGGGCGCTCGATGCGTTCGACGTGCAGATGTACAGCTTTGTCATTCCTACGGTCATTGCATTGTGGGGTCTGTCGCGCGGCGAAGCCGGGCTCATCGGCACGGTGACATTGCTGATCTCGTCACTGGGCGGATGGTTCTCGGGCACGCTGGCCGACCGGTTCGGCCGGGTGCGGATGCTGCAGATCACAATCCTGTGGTACTCGGCATTCACGTTCCTTTGCGCCTTCGCGCAGAATTTCGAGCAGCTCTTCGTATTGCGGGCACTGCACGGGCTCGGTTTCGGCGGCGAATGGGCTGCCGGCGCCGTGTTGATGGGAGAGGTGATCCGCGACAAATACCGCGGCCGCGGGGTCGGTATCGTGCAGACCGGTTGGGCGATCGGCTGGGGCGCCTCGGCCCTCGTTTACACCGCGCTCTACGCGTTTCTGCCCGAGGCGATCGCTTGGCGCGTTCTGTTCGCGATCGGCCTTTTGCCGGCAGGTTTGGTATTCTGGATCCGCCGTCACATCGAAGAGCCCGAAATCTTCAGCGACACTCGGAATCGCGCGCCGGTTGGCTTCGGCCATCTCTTCGCGGCGTTCCGGGGGCCCTACCTGTGGACCACCATCAAGGTGACCTTGATGGTCGCCGGCGCCCAGGGTGGCGGCTATGCCCTCGGTCTCTGGATGCCGACCTATTTGCGCACGGTGCGCGGATTGTCGGCGACCGGCACCGGAGGGTTTCTGTTGGTCCAGATCCTCGGTGCGCTGTTCGGCTTTTTGTTGGGC
>DASUIA010000181.1:0-12582 GCA_036273255.1 Bradyrhizobium sp. | reverse complement strand
TGGGCTTGTGCAGGCGCGTCAGCACGTTCTTGCCGTCGCCTATACCGTTGTAGACGAAGGCCGCGTGCGCGATCTCGGCGTGACCTCGATCCGTCATTTGACTTCGTCGACGCACGACTACACGGGATTGTCCGGCTTCGGCATAGAGATCGTCTCCAATGAGATGCTCGAGGGCTGATGCCTTCTCGGCGGTTTTTCGGAATTGGCTCGCCGGCCGACATTCGATGAATGATGTCCAATTCAATTGCGCTTCGACCCGTAGCGCCTTACTTTGATGAACAATTCCCTTGGTGGCGATGTGAAAGGAATTCTCATGAGCGTGCGTCCTCAGACCAAGGACAAGCCGGCCGCGGCGAGCTTCCAGTGGGACGATCCATTCCTGCTCGACGAGCAGCTCACCGAGGACGAGCGCATGATCCGCGACACCGCGCGCGCCTATGCGCAGGACAAGCTCCTGCCGCGCGTCGTCAAGGCCTATCTGGAGGAGAAGGTCGACCGCGACATCTTCCACGAGATGGGCGAGCTCGGTCTGATCGGGATCACGCTGCCGGAGGAATATGGCTGCGCCAACGCGAGCTACGTGGCCTATGGCCTCGTGGCGCGCGAGATCGAACGCGTCGATTCCGGCTACCGCTCGATGAACTCGGTGCAGTCGTCGCTGGTGATGCACCCGATCTACGCCTACGGCGACGAGAACCAGCGCAAGAAATACCTGCCCAAGCTTGCTACCGGCGAGTGGGTCGGCTGCTTCGGGTTGACCGAGCCGGATGCCGGCTCCGATCCCAACGGCATGAAGACCCGCGCCGAAAAGGTGTCGGACGGCTACCGCCTGACCGGCACCAAGATGTGGATTTCCAATGCGCCGATCGCCGACGTCTTTGTGGTGTGGGCCAAATCGGCCGAGCACAACAACCATATCCGCGGGTTCATCCTGGAAAAAGGCATGAAGGGGCTGTCGGCGCCCAAGATCGGCGGCAAGCTCTCGCTTCGTGCCTCGGTGACCGGCGAGATCGTGATGGAAGGCGTGGTGGTGCCGGAGAGCGCGCTGTTGCCCAACGTGTCCGGCCTCAAGGGCCCGTTCGGCTGCCTCAACCGGGCCCGCTATGGCATTTCCTGGGGCGCGATGGGGGCGGCGGAAGACTGCATGCATCGGGCGCGGCAGTACACCCTCGACCGCAAGCAGTTCAATCGTCCGCTGGCGGCGACCCAGCTCGTGCAGAAGAAGCTTGCCGACATGGAAACCGAGATCGCGCTCGGCCTGCAGGCGTCGCTGCGCGTCGGGCGATTGATGGACGAAGGCAAGATGGCGCCGGAGATGATTTCCATCGTCAAGCGCAACAATTGCGGCAAGGCGCTCGACATCGCGCGGATGTCCCGCGACATGCACGGCGGCAATGGCATCCAGATCGAATATCACGTGATGCGCCACACCGCGAATTTGGAAACGGTGAATACCTATGAAGGCACCCACGACGTTCACGCCCTGATCCTCGGCCGCGCCATCACGGGTATTCAGGCGTTTTCTTGAAGATCGACGGAATACGCGACATCTCCGGGCACTTCTGGCGTCATCGTCCGCGAAAGCGGACGATCCAGTATTCCAGCGGCGTCTTGTCTTATTTCCAGCGGCTGCGATTACTGGATGCCCCGCTTGCGCGGGTATGACGACTTGGGTCTGGTTTGAGGAATCCCATGGCCGACAATGACGACGACGTCCCGTTCAACCGTGACTTTCCGCTGAAACCCGGCGTAGTTGAAGAGGTGCGCCCCGGCGTGCGACGGATTCTCTGCAATAATCCGAGTCCCTTCACCTTTACCGGCACCGTGAGTTACATCCTCGGTGAGGGCAAGGTCGCGATCATCGATCCCGGCCCCGACGATGAGGCCCATGCGGCGGCACTGCTCAAGGCGGTGCGCGACGAAACCGTGAGCCACATTCTGGTTACCCACACCCATCGCGACCACTCGCCGAACACGGCAAGGCTCAAGGCCGCCACCGGCGCCACCGTCTATGCCGAGGGACGGCACCGGGCGTCGCGGCTGCGCTACGAAAGCGAGAAAATCTCCTCGGAGTCCGGGGCCGACCGTGAATTCACCCCCGATATGAGGGTGTCGGACGGCGACATCATCGAAGGCGCGGGCTGGGCGGTGCAGGCGGTGGCAACTCCGGGTCACACCGCCAATCATCTGGCGTTTGCCTGGCGCGACCGCAGGATGTGTTTCGTCGGCGACCATGTCATGGGCTGGTCGACTTCGATCGTGGCGCCGCCCGACGGATCGATGGTCGACTACATGGCTTCGCTGCAGCGGCTGACGCAGCGCGACGAGGACCTTTATTTCCCGGGCCACGGCCCGGAAATCCCGGACGGACCGCGCTATGTGCGGTTCCTGATCCGGCACCGCCAAGCGCGCGAAGCCTCGATCCTGCATCGCCTCGCCAAGGGGGAGGCCGATATTCCCACCCTGGTGCGTGCCATCTATATCGGCATCGATCCCCGCCTGACCGGAGCCGCCGGCTATTCGGTGCTGGCGCATCTGGAGGATTTGGTCGCGCGCGGCCTGGTTGCGACCGACGGCGATCCGGTAATCGGCGGGACTTATCGGATGGCTGGGTGAGGGAATGACGAGACGAAGCACCTGACGCCGGATCGATTGCCTCGCGCGCAATGGTGAGCGCTGCGCGGCTTACGTCGGAGGGCGAATAGCGGGCGCCGAATGGAAGCTGGCTGGTCTCGATCAGGCCTGTCATCTGGTAACGTATATGGTACCATTTGCGGGTGGATATCCTTGAATTCCTCGATATTGCCGGAAGCAGCCCATATCGGCGCTGGTTTGAAAGCCTCGACGCTCGCGCCGCGGCCAAGGTCACGGTGGCACTTACTCGCATCGGGCTTGGCAACCTTTCGAATGTGAAAGGTGTTGGAGGCGGGGTAAACGAATTTCGGATCGATTTCGGACCAGGATATCGAATCTACTTTGGACGGGACGGCGATCGGGTGGTGATCTTGCTGGCCGGAGGGCGAAGAGCCGTCAGCAAAAGGACATCGCGGCGGCGCAGGTGCGGTGGACCGACTACAGGAAGCGCAAAGGAAGCTGAGGGCAGATGCAGGCAGGAAAACCCGAACAGCGAAGAGGAGAGACCTATGGGATTAACGCGTGATTTCAAGGAGACCGTGAAGGCTCGCGCCGAGCGCGATGCGAAGTTTCGCGAGGCGCTTTTGACGGAGGCTGTGGAGCAGCTCATTGCCGGGGAGGTTGAAGTCGGCAAAGCGGTCCTCCGAGACTATATCAACGCAACCGTGGGATTTGAGAAATTGTCTGAGGCGACCGGCATGCCCTCCAAGAGCCTGATGCGCATGTTCGGCGCAAAGGGAAATCCGCGCGCGAACAATCTGTTTACCGTCATTGGCGAACTCCAGCGCGTGTCCGGACTTCGTCTTGCCGTTGCAACAGGCAGCAGGAAGCGGGCCGCCTAGCGAGGAAGCGAATAGCGAGTGGAAGTCTTCCCTATTCGCTATTCGCCATTCGCCATTTACTTCCTCACCGTCTTGCCCTGCGGCTTGATCGGCACCTGCGGCTTCTTGGCCGGTCTGAGATTGTCGTTTTCCACGGCGCTGTTGAGATCATCGATCAGTCGGCTGATGCGCGCGGCGTTGCTGCCGAGATCGCTTTCGAAATAGCGCGAGGAGGAACGGATATCGACGCGCGAATCCTCGCCGTCGGCCGTGACCCGGATCGACACATCCTCGCGGAATCCCATGATCGGACTGCGGGCCACCGCCTCGATGCGGCCGATCATGCGCGGCGATTGCGGCGGCCGCTCGTCGATGATCAGCCATTTGCGCCGGGTCACGAGCTGCAGCACGATCTGGAAGGCCCGCTGTGCCGAAGCCTCCAGCTCGACCGGCTCGATGTCGGGGTAGGCCTGTCGCTGCAACTCGGCGGAATAGAGCCCGGCATAGACGGCCGTGTTGGCGCCCTCGCCACTGCGCAGTTGCGCCAACGCGTCGAAACGCGGCGGATTGATCGGATCGGTGGTGATGTCGTGGATCGGCGGCAGACGGCTATATTGCAGGCCGAGATAGGCCGGATAAGCGAGCACGATTGCGTCGATCAGCAGCGCCAGCAGGATGCGGCTCATGCCGCGCGAGCCGTTGCGCCAGATCGCGACAAAAGCGGCGAAGCCGACCAGGATGGAAAGTACGGCACAGCCCAGCGCCCCGAAAAACGTCGCCAGCGCGGGTTTCATTTCCAGAAAACCGAAGCGGACGATCAGGATCGAAACCAGCACCGCGACAACGGAGAACACTGCGAGATTGCGCGCCCATGAGGCGAGGCTGGACACGGGCTCCGACTGGTAGGGAGCGGAAAACCTGCGAGCCATCCTGTCTTTCCATGGATTTGGCCGCCGTCCTGGTCGGGGGAGCAGCCGGGCGTGCCGGTGACCTATAGCGTTTTCAAGCGAAGTGGGCACCGGTTCGCGTGAAGAAAACGCGTCAAAACAAAAAGCTGGAGCCCGGTTCTGATTCAATCAGAACCGAACAGGCTCTAGCGCATTTGCGGGCAGGCTGTGAAGCGGTTTGTCCCCCGGAGCGGCGTGGCTTCGGGTTTGGGCCGCTGGCCTCTCCCTCGTCATTCCGGGATGCGCCGCTTGCGCAGGCCCGGAATCCATTGAACCGCATTGATCGCGGTGGGATGGATTCCGGGCTCGCGCCAAGGGGGCGCGCCCCGGAACGACGGCGTGCTCACGCGGCGGCGTTGGGGAAACTGTAGCTCTTGAACTGATCGCGCAATGCCGTCTTGAGGATCTTTCCGGTTGCGGTATGCGGAATGCCGTCGACGAAAGCAACGTCATCCGGCATCCACCATTTGGCAATCTTGCCGTCCATGAATTTCAGAATGTCCTCGCGCGTCGCTTTCTGGCCCGGCTTGAGCTGAACGATCAGCAGCGGCCGCTCGTCCCATTTGGGATGGTGGATGCCGATCACGGCCGCTTCCGCGACCGCGGGATGTCCGACCGCCAGATTCTCCAGGTCGATCGAGGAAATCCATTCGCCGCCGGATTTGATCACGTCCTTGGAACGATCGGTGATCCGCATGTACCCGTGCGGGTCGATGGTCGCGACGTCGCCGGTGTCGAAATAACCGTCCTCGTCGAGGATGTTGCTGTCGACCCGGAAATAGGCCTTCGACACCGCGGGGCCGCTGACCTTGAGCCGGCCAAAGGTCTTGCCATCCCACGGCAGATCCTTGCCGGCATCATCGGTGATTTTCATCTGGACGCCGAACGGCGGGTAACCCTGGGTCTGGAGAATATCCAGCCGGGCGTCGCCGGAGAGTTCCGCAAACGGCGGTTTCAGCGCGGCGAGGGTGCCGATCGGGCTCATCTCGGTCATGCCCCAGGCGTGACGGACCTGTACCCCCTTGTCGACGAAGGCCTTGATCATCGAACGCGGCATCGCCGAGCCGCCGCACACCACCATCCGAAGATTCGGCAGTTTGAGGTTGTTGGCGGCGAGATGATTGAGCAGCATCAGCCACACCGTCGGAACGCCGGCAGTATGCGTCACCTTTTCGCTGTCCAGCAACTCAAACACCGATGCGCCATCGAGCTTGGCGCCCGGCAGCACCAGCTTGGTGCCCATCGAGGGCGCCGAGAACGCGATACCCCAGCTATTGGCATGGAACAGCGGAACCACCGGCAGCATGGTATCGGCGGCGTTTGCACCGAGCGAATCGCCGCAGTTGGCCATCAGCGCGTGCAGCACGTTGGAGCGATGCGAATACAGCACGCCCTTGGGATCGCCTGTCGTGCCCGAGGTGTAGCACATTGCGGCGGCGGTATTTTCGTCGAAGGTCTTCCACTTGAAGTTTCCGTCCGCCTCCGCGATCCAGTCCTCATAGGCGACCGCATTCTTCAGTGTGGTCTGCGGCATGTGTGCCTTGTCGGTGAGCACGACATAGCGCTCGACGCTGGGCAGCTTGTCGGCGATTTTCTCCAGGATCGGCACGAAAGTGGTGTCGAGGATCACCACGCGATCCTGCGCGTGGTTGATGATCCAGGCGATCTGGTCGGGGAACAGGCGCGGATTGACGGTGTGGCAGACGGCGCCGATGCCCATGATGCCGTACCAGACTTCGAGATGCCGCCAGGTATTCCACGCGATGGTGGCGACGCGGTCGCCGAGCCGGATGCCGTCGCGATCGAGCCGTTGCGAGACCTTCAGTGCACGATCTCGAATTTCGCGGTAATTGGTACGGTGAATCGGGCCTTCGATCGATCGCGTCACCACCTCCTGCGTGCCATGGAACAACGCCGCATGCTCAATGATCCGGTGACAAAGCAGGGGCCAGTCTTGCATCAATCCAAGCATTCGGACGTTCCTCCCGATGGTGTGGCCGCTGGCCGCAAGGCTTCACGAAATTGCCATGAACTTTAGCGCGGAGAAAGCGACCCGCAAGTGGCCTTATGGGGCAGTTGGTCGCGCTCGCACGGTGATGGCGGGCGCCGCGGCGGCATGGTTGGTGCTCGCTGCGCCGATCGACCCGGCCGTGGCGGCGCACCGGACCGTTCAATGGCCCTGGAGCGGCCTGCTGGTCGAACGGGGACAGAGGCCGCGCCATACCCTGTCACGGGCCGCAGTGCCACTGCCGAGGCCGCGCCCGGCCGAAGCGACGGTGGCAGAGCCGGCGGGTCAACAGCCGGTTCCGGGCAGCGATCAAAAGCCTGCCGAAACGTCCACACCGCCGGCGCCATCGGCCTGCCGGCTCGCGCTCACCGACGCGATCGCCATCGCCCCCAGCATTCCAGATATCCATGGTCCCGGCGGCTGCGGCGGCGAGGATCTGGTGCGGCTCGAGGCCGTGGTGCTGCCGGACAAGCGGCGGGTTGTGCTGAAACCCGCAGCAATCCTCCGCTGTGCAATGGCGTCGGCGGTCGCGGACTGGATTCGCAGCGACATCGCGCCGCTCACCGCGTCCCTCGGCAGCGTCGTCAGCGATCTCGACAATTTCGACTCGTTCGAATGCCGTGGCCGCAACCGCGTCGCCGGCGCCAAACTGTCCGAGCATGGCCGTGCCAACGCGCTCGATGTGCGGGCCCTGACGCTTGCCAACGGCGAGTCGATCGCGTTGACCGACCGCACGGTTCCGCGCGAGCTGCGCGAAAGCGTGCTGCATTCGGTCTGCGCGCGATTTTCAACGGTGCTCGGGCCGGGCTCCGACGGCTACCATGAGGATCACGTCCACCTCGATCTGATGGATCGGCGCCACAACTACAGGATCTGCGAGTGGAACGTATGGGATCCGCTGCCGCAGATTGCGCCGCTGCTGCCGGCCGCGCGGCCCAAGCAGGCACCGCCGCGCGAAATCGACGCCGGCAAAACCGACGCCGCCGAACCCGGTGCGGCGAGGCCGGACGCGGGCACTGCGCGAAAATAGAAAAGCGCCGGCAAGCCGGCGCTTTCCGATGCTGTCGTTCGTGACCTGCCCGCTACTGGAACAACTGGCTGCCGCCTTGCAGCGCCATTTGCGAGTTGTACGGCGAGTCACCATGATGGGGCTCCAGCACCACGACAATGGTACCGAGCTTGACCCGGTTATACAGGTCGATGACGTCCTCGTTGGTCATCCGGATGCAGCCGGAGGAGATCGACGCGCCGATATATTCCGGCTGGTTGGTGCCGTGAATCCTGAACAGCGTGTCCTTGCCGCCCGAATAGAGATAGAGCGCGCGCGAACCCATCGGGTTGTCCGGTCCCGGCGCCACGAAAGTGGGAACGCCCAGCCGTTCGATCTCGCTCCTGGTCGGATGCCAGGGCGGCCACTCGGTCATGCTGCCGACCTTGGCAATGCCGGACCAGGCCATCGCTTCCTCGCCGACGGTGATGCCGTAGCGGATCGCCTTGCCGTTATCGAGCACGTAGTAGAGATAATGATTGTCGGAATCGACGACGATGGTGCCGGGCGCTTCCTTGCGATGATAGTCGACGATCGCGCGGCGGAACGGCACGGGAATCGGCACGTTGGTGTAGCGGATCTTGGCGAGCAGTTCCTTGTCGCGCGGCTTGAAGTTGGCCTGGTTGGTCGCCTCCAGGGTCGTGGCTTCCATGCAGCCCGACAACATCAGGCCGGCAGCAGCCAGAATTCCCAACTTCACTTTGAGCGACGACATTGCAATCTTCCAATCGAAGGTCTTGAGCGGAAAGCGCGGACATTGCGCTCCAAAACGTGATGATTCCGTTGAGCCGCATTATCGTCGGAATCGACCGCAATTCCAGCGCTCAGATGCTGTTCCCGCGCTGCGGCATGCAGCCTGTGACTTTTTTGCCGCAAGACTTGCGGCTTTGGACTGGTTTTTGGGCATTCCGCCGCCATTGTCGAATCGACGCCATGCCGGCGCCATCCCGGTGACACAAACCGGGGCCGCTTGATCCTCCGCGGTCATCCAGTGCTTGCCAGAATCGCGCTAAGTCCTGTTGGGTAGACCGGTCTGAACCGGCCCGGAGTTCCGCATGTTTTCGGTGTTCGTTCCCTCTGACTCATCGCTGAAGAAAGTTGCCGCGCCCGATCTCGCCGCGCTGCCGGAGAACGCGGTATGGGTCGACCTGATGAAGCCGACCGCCGAAGAGGATCAGGCTGTGGAGCGCCTCGCCGGGATTGCGGTGCCGACCCGGGAAGACATGCAGGAGATCGAGATTTCCAGCCGGCTCTATGTCGAGAACGGCGCGCGCTACATGACGGCGACGCTGATGTGCTCGTCCGACACCGAAAATCCGCGCACCACCGCGGTGACTTTCATCCTCGTGAGCCATCGCCTGGTCACGGTGCGCTATGACGCACCGAGGCCGTTCATGCTGGTGGAGAACAAGCTGGCGCGCGCCTGCGCAGCCGGCATCACCGGCGAGATGGTGCTGATGGAATTGCTCGATGCGGTGATCGACCGCAATGCAGATATTCTGGAGCGCGCCGGCAGCGACATGGACAATATCAGCCATGACATCTTCGAGCCCGAAGGCGCGGCGCGCACCGGCCAGAGCAAGCGATATTCCGACATCCTGATCGCGATCGGCCGCAAGGGCGACATCACCTCCAAGGTGCGTGAAAGTCTGGTCTCGGTCGGGCGGGTAGTGACGTTCGTCGCCGCCGCCGTCGATGGCGTCAAATGGTCCAAGGACATGCGCGAGCAGCTCAAGACCATGCAGCGCGACGTCACCTCGCTGACCGACCACGCCTCCTATCTCTCCAACAAGATCACGTTCGTGCTGGATGCGATGCTCGGCGTGGTCAATCTCGAGCAGAACAACATCATCAAGCTGTTTTCGGTGATGGCGGTGGTGTTGATGCCGCCGACCCTGATCGCCTCGGTCTACGGCATGAACTTCAAGGTCATGCCCGAGCTGGAATGGCAGCATGGCTACCCCATTGCGCTCGTCGTGATGCTGCTCGCCGCGGTGCTGCCTTACGTGTTTTTCAAATGGAAGAAGTGGCTGTAGCGGCCGGATGCAGGCTGCGCGGACCGAGTTCCTCGCCGCTGCGTAGGACAAAGAGCCGCCTCAATTTCTCCGATAAAATTTGAGCGTTGCCCTGAACGTTTGAGCGAAACTTGTCTGCGATAACGCTGGCTCACGCCGCGAGGACAGCAATGGTTGAGAAAGTCATAACGCTCCGACGTAACGTCGTCGATTTCGCGTGCTATCAAGCGGGCCGTCATGCCGCCGTCAAGGCGCCGGCAATTCTGGCGCGGTTCTGTCGGCATTGTGGCGCGGCGCTATCGGAAGGCGAGAACGAAGACGACTGCTCCAGCGCGTTCAACATCGGCGCGTTGCGCCAATCCGTGATGGAATGACGGTGCTGGATTGCATCGCGCGCTGCCCTAAACGTGCTGTCCGCCATTGATGTGGATGTCGGCGCCGTTGACGTAGGAGCTCGTCTCCGTGCACAGCACATAGATGATCTTCGCCACTTCATCCGGCGTCCCCAGCCGGTGCAGCGGGATCTGCTGCTCCACGATCTTCTCGGTGCCCGGCGACAGGATCGCCGTGTCGATCTCGCCCGGCGCGATCGAGTTGACGCGAACGCCGATGCGGCCGAAATCCGCCGCCATCTCGCGGGTCAGGGAAGCCAGCGCCGCCTTCGAGGTCGCATAGGCCGCGCCCGCAAACGGATGCACGCGCGAGCCGGCGATCGAGGTGACGTTGACCACCGAGCCCTTCGCAGCCTTCAATTCATCGATCAATCCGCGCGCCATCATGATCGGCGCGAAGAAGTTGACCCGGAAGACATGGCTCCAGGTGTCGATGTCGGTATCGATCGAGCTGAGCCGCTTGCCGCCCTCGGCCTTCGGCGAGATCGCGGCGTTGTTGACCAGCGCGTGCAGCTCGCCGCCCTCCAGCCGGTTGCGGATTTCCAGAATCGCCCGCGTGGTGTCGGCGTGATCGGCGAGGTCGACCTGGATGTGGTCCTCGGGTCCGGCCCCCCAGGGGCATTCCTCCGGGAATGGATGCCGCGAACAGGTGAGGACGCGCCACCCCGCGCTGGAAAATCGGATCACCGTGGCGTGGCCGATGCCGCGGCTGGCTCCAGTCAGAAGCAGCGTGCGCCGCGGACCATGATTGGTTGGGGTGGGCATGAACCGTTCTCTCGTTTTTCGTCAGGCCCGGCGTGATCGCGGGCGTCGCGTCTTGCCTCGAAGGGTCGCAGAAAAATAGCTGGCCGGAACGTGTCCGGCCACCGGCTTCAGCTTCAGGGATAGAGCCTCACTTTGGACCATGGTTGATCCGGCGCGGCGCGGCGGAATTCGATGCGGTCGTGCAGGCGGAACGGGCGGTCGTGCCAGAACTCGAACTGCAGCGGCGCGATGCGCCAGCCGCTCCAGCCGGGTGGACGGGGGACCTCGCCGACGATGTACCTCGCCGCAAACCTGGTGACCGCCTGCTCGAAGGCGAACCGGCTTTCCAGCGGTTGCGACTGCTTGCTCGCCCAGGCGCCGATCTGGGCCTGCTTGGGGCGGGTCGCGAAATAGGCGTCGGCCTCCGCTTCGCTCACCGGCGACACGGCGCCGCGGATGCGGACCTGGCGGCGCAGCGATTTCCAGTGGAATAGTAAAGCCGCCTTAGGATTTGCGGCGAGTTCGCGGCCTTTTTGGCTCGCGATATGGCTGTAAAACACGAAACCCTCGGCGTCGTAGCCTTTCATCAGCACCATCCGCACGTCGGGCAGACCATCGGCATCGACGGTGGCGAGTGACATCGCGTTGGGATCGCTGGGTTCGGCCTTGACCGCTTCGGCGAACCAGTCGGCAAACAGCGCATACGGCTCCTCGGCCGCGGTGAAATCACCGGATGTTAACGGTGTCGGGTGTCTGATGGAGGTCGTGTCCGTCATATCGGAGGTCCGAGTTGCGTTCGCCTGCGGTTGGGAATGCGCTGCCGCCCCTATATAAGACATGGGAACGCGTTGGCCTATCGGCGATCAGGCCCGTGCGGACCATGATTGCAATGTTTCTCATTGGCGTGGGCTCGGGCGGTTGTGCCATGTCCCGTACCGACAGTGCCTTCGCCCGAATGCCGGACCGTGAGGTCACGGGTTCGCTGTGGCCCTCACTGTCCCACGCGCCGACTCCGACCGAGGGCGATCTGGCGGTTGCCCGCAACGCCGCTTCCGAAGTGCTGACCAAGGGCGACAAGGATTTCAGCCAGCCCTGGGAAAATCCCGAGACCGGTGCGCGTGGTTCGGTGACGCCGCTGGCCGAGGCGTATGACTCGGATGGACACACTTGCCGGGACTTCCTCGCCAGCTATGTCAACGGTTCGTCCGAGCGCTGGCTGCAGGGGGCGGCCTGTCAATCCGTCGGCGGCCGATGGGAAATCCATAGCATGAAACCCTGGAAGCAGGGTTGATCCCGGCGAGCGATCCCGTTGCAAAAATGCCACGAAGACACCAGATGAAGGGCGAAGGGCGGACAGCCCACCCGAGTTTTGCATTTCCTGAAGGAGACGTGACGGATGCGCGACCCCTATGAGGTCTTGGGGGTGCCGCGGGGCGCCAGCGCTGCGGCGATCAAGAGCGCCTATCGCAAACTCGCCAAGAAACACCACCCCGACAGCAACAAGAACGACCCCAAGGCGGCGGGACGTTTTTCCGAGATCAATACGGCCAACGAAATCCTTGGCGACGAGGACAAGCGCAAGCAGTTCGACCGTGGTGAAATCGACGCCGAGGGCAAGCCACGCTTCACCGGATTTCCGGGCGGTGGCGCCGGCGGTGCAGCCGGCGGCCGCGCGGGTCCCGGAGGCTTTGAGACCTACAGCTTCCGCTCTGGCGGCGGCCCCGGTGGCAGGGGCGGGGGCGGATTCGAGGACATTCTCAACAGCATGTTCGCCAATGCCGGCCGCGGTGCGCGGGGCGGTGCGGGTCGCGCCAGCCCGTTTGAGTTCGAGAGCGGCGGCGTCGGGCTCGACCTCGACGTCAACGTCGCCATGACGGTGTCGCTGGAGGAGGCTGTCAAGGGCGCCGAGAAGCGCGTCCGGCTGCCGACCGGCAAGGAGCTCGACGTCAAGATTCCCGCAGGTGTCACCGAGG
>DASUIA010000180.1:0-24521 GCA_036273255.1 Bradyrhizobium sp. | reverse complement strand
CGCTGAGGTGATAGACCAACTGGTAATACAGCGGCAGGTGCACGGTGAGCCCCAGCATCGCACCCAGCGCGCAGCCGCCGGCGGCCATGGCGTAGGGCACCACCTTTCCACCTATCAGCGGCAACGGCAGGAAAGGCTCCTCGGCTGTTCGGGCATGCCATACAAACGCCAGCGCCAGTGCCACCGAGGCGCCGACCATCGCCAGAATGGTCGGCGACAGCCAGAGATAGCGATTGCCGCCCCAGGTCAGCACCAGCATGAACACGAGTGCGGAGGCCATCAGCAGCACGCCGCCGAGCCAGTCGACCTTGCGTTTGCGGTGGAACACCGGGATCTTGCCCATCTTGGGCAACAGCAGCGCCAGCGACGCCAGCCCGAGCGGCACGTTGATCCAGAAGATCATCGACCAGTGCAGGTGTTCGGCGAATACGCCGCCGAGGATCGGGCCGCCGATGCCGGCTGCCACCCAGACGCCGCTGAAATAGGCCTGATACTGGCCGCGCTCGCGCGGTGTCACCACGTCGGATATCACCGTCTGCACGATCGGCATGATGCCGCCGCCGCCGAGTCCCTGCAGGCCGCGCGCCAGGATCAGCACCGGCATGTTGGGCGCCAGCGCGCACAGGATCGAGCCCGAAATGAACAGGCTGAGGGCGACGATGATCATGGCGCGGCGGCCGTAGATATCGCTCAGGGTGCCGAATACCGGTGCCACCGCGGTCGATGCCAGCAGATAGGCGGTGATGACCCACGACAGGCTGGTGACATCGTGGAATTGGCGGCCGATGGTCGGCAACGCGGTCGCGACGATGGTCTGGTCCAGCGCTGCCAGAAACATCGTCAGCATCAGGCTCATCAGGATGGTGCGGACTTCGCTCGGCGCGAGTGCGGCGCGCGGCGCGATCGACGGCGCGTCGCTGATCTCGATCACCTCGCTCGGAATCCGCGACAACTCGCTCGCGATCTCATCGGGCAAGGCCACCTGGTCAGCCGGTCGAGGGCTCTGCCGTTCGAACTTGTTCATGGGGGAAGCGCGGGGCGGTGTTCAGTTCAACAATGGGAGTGGCATGCCACCACGAAGAATCACTGAGTTGGGTTCTACTTAGCGGAGAGCAGGCCGGCGCGGCAGCCGGTTGGCTGCATGGGTGCGTCCCGCGAAGCGACAATCGCAATCGCAATCGCGTGATGGATCGGCGCGCCGGCCTCAGGATGGTGGCCGCTTCTTCAGCCGGGCACGTTTCGGTAACAACACCGGCCATTGCACGATGTGATCCTCGAGGTCGGCGTCGGCGATCTCGTTCTCGGTCCCCTGCACCCTGCCCCGCACCGATACGCCCGCTTCGTGAACCGTATCGGGGTCGCCGGAAATCAGCGGGTGCCACCAGTAGAGATCGCGCCCTTCCGCGACCAGTCGATAGCCGCAGCTTGGCGGCAGCCAATTCAGGGTGCGAACGTTCTCCGGGGTGAGCCGCACGCAGTCCGGAACCAGGTCCGAACGGTTCGCATAGTCCTTGCAGGCACACAGCCCGGCATCGAGCAGTTTGCAGGAAACGTGCGTGAAATAGATCTTGCCGGTATCCTCGTCCTCGAGTTTCTCGAGGCAGCAGCGCGCGCAGCCGTCACACAGGCTTTCCCATTCGGCGTTGGACATTTCCTCCAACGTCTTGGTTTTCCAAAAGAATCCCTCTTGGCTGGAGGGCGGCTTGGATCGGGCGGTCATAGTTCCTGGAGTTCCCGGCCGTTTTTCGGCATCGGCCCTTCTAGGGGTTACGGCAGCCATGGTGCAAGGGGCCATTCATGGCCATCCAATGGCTGTCGCCGGCATTGGTCCTGCTGTTCAAAATCGTAGCAGGAGCATTGGTTTATCCTGCCTGCTCGGTTACTAATGAGCGATTCCCCGGGGAGAGCAAAAGCGCCTTGGGTTTGCCGCAACATTCTCGCAAGACATCTCAACGGCACCCGACCGGGTGCTTCAGCTCAACGGCACCCGACCGGGTGCTTCAGCGCTTTCGAACTGACCAAGGGTCCCGGTGCGCCAGATCATACCACCGCAATGGAAGGAACGCTTCCGGCACGGGCTGCTGGATCTCGACGCGCGCATCGACTCGACCCTGTTCTCGTCCGGCAAGGGCATCCGCGAACTCTACGAGCGGTATTCGACCTTCATGGACCGCTTCTATGTCGGCCGCTGGAAACGCTGGGTGTTCATCGAGCCGCTGTCGGAAGCCGCCACCATCGGGCTCGCGGGCCTCGTCTTGATGCTGGCGCTCGCGGTGCCCGCCTTTCGCGAGACCGCCGATGACGACTGGTTGAAGAAATCCGACCTCGCGGTGACCTTCCTCGACCGTTACGGCAACCCGATCGGCAGCCGCGGCATCAAGCACAATGATTCGATTCCGCTCGAGGACTTTCCGGACAACCTGATCAAGGCCACCCTCGCCACCGAGGACCGCCGTTTCTACGACCATTTCGGCATCGACGTCGCCGGCACCTTTCGTGCGCTGTTGACCAATGCACAGGCTGGCGGGGTCCGCCAGGGCGGCTCTTCGATCACCCAGCAACTGGCGAAGAACCTGTTCCTGAGCAACGAGCGCACCATCGAGCGCAAGGTGAACGAGGCGTTTCTCGCGATCTGGCTGGAAACGCGGCTCACCAAGAACGAAATCCTGAAGCTGTATCTCGATCGCGCCTATATGGGCGGCGGCACGTTCGGCGTCGACGGCGCCGCGCATTTCTATTTCAACAAATCGGTGCGCGACGTCAGCCTCGCCGAAGCAGCGATGCTGGCCGGGCTGTTCAAGGCTCCGACCAAATACGCGCCGCACATCAACCTTCCCGCCGCCCGCGCCCGCGCCAACGTGGTGCTGGACAATCTGGTCGACGCCGGCTTCATGACCGAGGGCCAGGTGTTCGGCGCACGGCGCAATCCGGCGACGGCGGTCGACCGCCGCGACGAGAATTCGCCGAACTACTATCTCGACTATGCGTTCGACGAGATGCGCAAGCTGGTCGATACATTCCCGAAATCATACAACGAGCGCGTCTTCGTCGTCCGCACCACGATCGACATGAACGTGCAGCATGCCGCCGAAGCCGCCATCGAGAATCAGCTCCGCCAGTTCGGCCGCGACTATCACGCGACGCAGGCGGCCACGGTCGTCGCCGACCTCGACGGCGGCGTCCGCGCCATGGTCGGCGGACGCGACTATGGCGCGAGCCAGTTCAACCGTGCGGTCGATGCCTACCGGCAGCCCGGTTCGTCGTTCAAGCCTTATGTCTACACCGCCGCGCTGCTGAACGGCTTCAGGCCGAACTCCATCATGATCGACGGTCCGGTCTGCATCGGCAACTGGTGCCCGCAGAATTACGGCCATTCCTATTCCGGTCCGGTGACGCTGACGCAGGCGATCACCCATTCGATCAACGTGATTCCGGTGAAACTGTCGATTGCGCTCGGCAAGGGCAATCCCAGGATCGGCCGCGCCAAGATCGTCGAGGTCGCCCGCCGCTTCGGCATCAAGGCGCCGTTGCCGGATACGCCCTCGCTGCCGATCGGTGCCGACGAAGTCACGGTGCTCGAACACGCCGTCGCCTACGCCACGTTCCCCAATCGCGGCAAAGCGGTGACGCCGCATGCGGTGCTGGAAGTACGGACCGGCACCGGCGATCTGGTCTGGCGCTACGACCGTGACGGACCGAAGCCGACCCAGGCCATCCCGGCTTCGATCGCTGCCGACATGGCGGGCATGATGAGCCACGTCGTCAGTGAAGGCACGGCGCGGCGCGCGGCGCTCGATGGCATTCCGACGGCCGGCAAGACCGGTACCACCAATGCGTATCGCGACGCCTGGTTCGTCGGATATACCGGCAACTTCGTGTGTGCGGTATGGTACGGCAATGACGATTATTCGCCGACCAACCGCATGACCGGCGGCTCGCTGCCGGCGCAGACCTGGCACGATATCATGGTCGCGGCCCACCAGGGCGTCGAGATCAAGGAACTTGTCGGGGTGGGAATGGGTACCAAGCTGCCGACACCCGCTTCCGCCGCGACGGTTGCTGCCAGCGGCGCTCCGAAGGTGCTCGACGTCAAGCCGGGACCGCCGCCGGTCCTGACCAAGCGTGGCGCGGATGTTCTGGTGCGGGTGGAGAAACTGCTCGACGAAGCCGGCAAGACCGCTGGCAAGACCTCGTCCAACGAGCCGCCGAACCCGGCGCGGCCTGCCACGTCGACCTCGCTTGCTTTGCCGGAGAGCTTCGCGGCGGCATCGGATGGTGCGGCTGCATCTTCGCAGCGCAAGAACTGACGTGCGGCTGATCTTCATCACGTTGCTGGCGCTGGTGCTCGCCACCTTCATCGGCCTCGGTGCGACGTGGGTCACGGCGACACGCGGGACCGATCTCGGCACGCTCACGATCGGCGCCTGGACCGCCCGCCCGAAGAACGGCACCGCCGACGTCGACCCGTATTCGCGCGCCGCCATTGCCCGCAGCGGCGAGTTGCCGCTTGGCGCCGGCGATGGCGTCGCGTTCGTGGCGACCACGGACGATCGCAAGCGGCCGCTCGACGGCCGCTGCGATGTCGTCGTCGGTGGCGTCACACCCCCGGCGCGGTTCTGGACACTGACGCTTTACGACCAGAAGGGACATCTGGTGGCGAACTCGCTGCAGCGCTACGGTTTCACCAGCGAAGAGATCATCCGCGGCGCCGACGGCAGCTTCGAAATCCACGTGGCGTCGCGGTCGCGCTCCGGCAACTGGCTGCCCACCGGCGGCATCGAGCGCTATGCGCTGATGCTCCGGCTCTACGACACGCCGGTCGGGGTGGCGACACGGACCCAGCGCGATGCTCCGATGCCCTCGATTGCGACGGTGGGGTGCCCGTGATCCGCGTGCTGTTCACGATCATCGCGGGCGTGCTGCTGGGCGGCGTCGTGCATCTCGTCAGCGTTCTGGCATTGCCGCGCATCGCAACCCAGGACGCCTACTCCCGCCTCGCGCCGATCACGAAGCTCAACGCCGTTACCACGCTGCCGCTGGCGGATCCGGGCAATACCCTGATGCCCTACATGGATCCGGCATTCGCGACCGCGGTCTGCCGTTACGACCTGTCGGGCGGACCGATCAAGCTCGCGGTGCCCGTCAGCCAGGCCTACACCGCGGTGTCGTTCTATACCCGCAGCGACACCGCCTACTACGGCATCAATGACCGCTCGGCCGGACGCAAGGTGATCGAACTCGATCTGATGACGGAGGCCCAGCATGCGGCCTTGCCGGAGGACGAGGATGTGACGGCGGCGGATCGGCTGATCATCGATTCGCCAACCACGACCGGACTGATCGTGTTGAGAGCGCTCGCGGCCGAGCCCGGATTGATGCCGCAGGCCCAGGCCTCGCTCGCCGCATCGACCTGCAAGGTGCAGACCGAACCGCAGGTTGCCAAGCAGGCCGAACCGGCGCGGACCAAGCGCTGATCGAAACCGAGCCGCAGGATGGGTTCAGCCGCGCACGCTCAGCGCGGCGCCGATGACCGGGCGCGCCGCGACCGGCGGGTTTGCGGTCTGCGCCGCGAGTTCGCCGATCAATCGATCGGCGTCGGCCGCCATGTTGTCGGGCCCCTGGATCACCAGCCGCTCCAGCGCCCATCGATAGGACGAGATCCTGCGCTCCAGGCACTGCTGCACCCATTGCACGATCAGGCTGTTCTCCTGCATGCGGGCGACCGCGTCGGCGCGCTCGCGCGGCGACAATTCGGAAACATACGCGAGACTGGCATTGCGCTTCCTGTCGAGATCGAGCACGCGGATCGCGGCGGTGAAGAACGGCTCGAACCGCGTGATGTCGTCGCGCACGTCGTCGATGAGCTGCGCGTAACGCGACGCATGCGAGCGGTGCGGTTCGTCGATCAACGCCCGCCCGTACGCCGTGCGATCGAATACCGGCGCTTGCCGCCATGGCGAGGGAATCGGCTGATAGTCGCCGAACACGCTCTTCCAGGCCGGCCGCGAATGCGGCGGCTCGATCAGGGGATAGGCGAGATCGCGAAGCTGCCGTTCGGTGTCGGTAAGCTGGAATTGCGACGGACGCAGCCCGACGCTTGCGGTCGCCTCGGCACCGATCCAGCCATGCATGTCGTCGTTGCGAAGATCCGCCCGGGTGCGGCCGAAGTCGCCGCCACTGCAGCCGCCAAGCAATCCGGCCAGCAGGATCAGCGTCAGCGCCGACGATGCGACCTGCATCCGCTGCCCGGTCCGGGTCGGCAAGCGCATCGCCGGCATGTCGAAATATCCCGATTTCAGCGCCGGCGGCGGCGGCGGCCCGGCGCGGTTCCTTCTTCGGGTCCCCTGCCACCGCTGGTTTCATCGGTGTCGCGTTCAATGCGGACGACGGGAAGGATCAGGATGGTGCCCATGCCTTCGCGCGGAGCGCCATCCAGGGTCGAACCCAGCCGCCGCGAAGCCGCATCCGCCGGAAATTCAATGATGGTGGCCATTGGCAGCTCTCTCTTGGTGCCGCCTGGCACCCGATTTGGCCGGCGACAGCGATCATTAAGATCAGGACGTGGTTAATGGCTTCTTAATTTGCTTTTTGGGCCACGGCGTTCCCGGCCCCTGATGCCAAAGCGCAACAAGTCCGGAGGAATATCCGGCACTTCTTCACGGAATGTTTTCCTTAACGAACTGTTAAAGCAACCGACCTAGGTTCGCGCGAGGATCATTCAGTCCCGTGCCCGACATGACCGCATCCTCACTGTTTCCAGGCTTCGATGGATTGATCACGCTCTCCCGGCGGGAGGGCGTCGATGTCCGTCCCACCCTGCTGCGGGTGTTGACCGATCTCTACGTCCAGACCAGGCGGCACAGCGAGGACGAGGCGCGGCAGTTCATCGAACTGACCTCGCGGCTGATCGACCAGGTTGACGACGCGACACGCGCCGCGGTGCGGGCGCGGCTCGCGATCTATCCGGACACCCCGGTCGAAGTGTCGCTGAAACTCGGGCTGAACCCGTTCCGTGCCGCACAGCCGCTGCCGCAGGCGTCCGAGGAAGCACCGGTGGCGATCGCGCCGGCCAAGCCGCCAAGCGAGGCGCAATTGCGGGTGGCCTCAAACCTGTCGATGCAGCCGAAGGACGCCGCCGAAATCAATGACGTGTTTTCACGCGCCAACGCCAGCGAACGCGCCCTGATCCTGCACAATCTGCAGGAAACGCCGCTGAAGGCCTCGGCACGAATTCCCGCCGCGCGTGCCGCGCGCGCGATCGAAACGCTGGAAATGGCAGCTTTCGCCGCCGACATCGAAAACTTCACGCTCGAACTCGGCGAGGCGCTGATCCTGCCGTCGCGGGTGGCGGCGCAGGTGGTCAACGACGCCTCCGGCGAACCGCTCGCCTGCGCATGCCGGGCGCTCCAGATGCCGAACCCCGTCTTTCTGCGGGTACTGTTGTTTCTCAAATCCGAATTCGGCGCTTCCGTGCAAACCGTGTACCGGCTGTCACGGCTGTACGACCGGCTCAGCGAGCGATCGGCCCTGATCATGCTGGCGGCATGGCGGGGTTCGACCATGGCCGCCACCCGCGCCAGATACCGCCCCTCGCTTTACGACGACGAGCGCCATCGCGCCCGCGCGGCGCCCGCCGAAACGCGCCCGGCGGACGTCGTGCCCGGCACCGACGCCATCCGGCGCGGCGGTTCGCAAAGCTGACGGCATTTTCGGGCATCGTGGCTTCACCCTTCGAGACGCATCGCTTCGCGATGCTCCTCGACCAACGTCCGGCAAGCCATGTATATCAGGATCAACGAGCCCACCGTCCAAAATGTGGCGCGCGTGTCATGAGTCCGCGCGGTGAAATAGGCGGCAAAGTGCAAAAGTCGCGATACGACGTAACCGTAGAAAAGCAGACGCGCGACCATCAGGGATGGCTCGGTCAGAACGAAAAGGAATCCCGCCACGAGGAAGAACGGTAGGTTCTCGAGATCGTTTAGCTGAATTCGCCTGATGCGCTCGACGCGCTCGTTGGGCTCGAGTTGCTTCGGATCAGGTTCGGGATTGAGAGGCGTCTTTCTAATGTCTTCCGGCGAACGAAACCCACCCTTCGCCTGCATCATCCGAAGCACTGTCAGCCAAGACATGCTGACAGCCTTGAGTATCATAATCGTAGCGGCGATGACGTAAGTGGCAAACACCGGGTTTTGCAAATTCATCTTGTCCAAATCTCTTTCCTCAGCCTAATCAAGGTTTCAAATGGTCCATGCAGCAATGCAGTCAAAGGTTAGCGCGGCAATCTGGCGCGCGATGAGATGAGATCAGCTCGATCTGTAACGGCAACGGCAGCTACACCTCTCCCTCGGGGCACCCACGGGAGAGGTGTAGCGAACCTGCGGGTCGACCGATTCAACAAAAAGTCATCGCGCTACCGCGGTTCCTGATTATTCACTGTTTCTGAAGTTTCGTGATCGTCTTGACCCCACCTGTTTCGGTAACGGAATAGGTGACCTTGTCCCCCGCATGCAACGCGTCCAGCGACAAGCCGTCTTTTGCCTTGAACTCTTCGGCGGCAGCGCTGGTATTCGCTCCGGTGGTACCGCTTGGTGTCTGCTTGATCGCAACCGTGCCATGAATGCGGTCAATCTGGGTGAGCGTTCCCGTAAGCGCTTGTTGGGCCCAGGCTTCCGAGCCGGTGATGGTAAGGGCCGCAGTGCCAGCCAGAATGAGCTGTGAGATTTTCATGGCAGTCTCCCGGTTTGTTGACGCGATAAGCCGCAGTGGCCGGATTGGTTCCGGGGGGAAGGAACACACGAAGGTCCGCGGCGCGGAGTCTATCATCAGGCCTTGGCCAGATCGAGAAAATGCCGTCCTGCCCGGTCCTCGGTCTCGACGATCCAGGCATCGGGGTCGAAGCGGATTTCCCTGACGAGGCGTTCTTCCACCGACGCTTCCGGCACCGGCTGAGGCGAAGCCGCCGCAAAGATGCGCTCGGCCGGGCGGCTGTCGTCATAGACGGTCTGCGGTGCCGGCGCGTACAGCATGGCGTTGCCGTCAAGCGTGGCCACCTTGACGAAAACCGCGCCCGCGTCTTCCGCGCCGCGCCGGCGCACCGCGCCGAAGATTCCCTCGGTCTGGCAGCGGCGCAGATAAGCCGCCACCCATATGCTCGATTTCAGCCGCATGGGGCGGTGTTATAGCTGTTTCGTGCCAACTGGATACCGGTTCGCCCGAAGAAAATGCTTCGAGATGGGGAACATTCGAAATCGGGTTCACGCCGGCGCCGGCGCCGAGCCTGGACTAGTCGATCGGATGGCCAATCATCGCCGAGAGTTCGTGCACCAAACGCTCGGAGACCTGCCCGCTCAGGGGAATCCTGTGCTGGCGCTCGAATCGCTGAATCGCGGCCAGGGTGTCGGCATTGATGGTGCCGGTCGGTTTCAACTGGCCATAGCCGTATTCGGTCAGCACGCGCTGTACCGCCGCCACCCGGCGCGAGTCCGAATTGACCGAGGACTCGTTGCGGGACGCAACCGGTACCGCTGCCGGCGGTCGCGGCACGTTCGAGGTCGCCACCGGCGCCTCGCTGGTCGCCCTGACCAGATTGGTCAGCGGATCCGCAGCTCTCGGCTCGGCCGACTTCGATTCCGGCGGCGCGACCTCCGGCCTGGCCGAGGCTTCGACCGGACGCGGGCGCGGCAGTGGGCTGGCAGGCGATGCCTCCGGCAGCATCACGACCGATCCGAACATCGGGGCCGGATGGCGGCCTGCCTGCAGGAACAGAGCATTGACGATGATGGCCAGCAGGGCCGCAAACGCCAGCGCGCCCGCCACCGTGTCCTTCGGACTGCAGAGCAGGGTGCGCATCACGAGGCCGCGCTCGGTCGAAGCCTCGAACGCCGTCGCATTGGCGCCGCGGCGGCGGCGCGGTTTGTCGTTTTCCCCGGAATTTCGTCTAGGCACGTCTCTTCACCTGATAAACTGGTTCTGGCGGTCCGGATCGCATCGCCGGTGTCAGCGTTGCGATGTTGCTCGAGGGCGGCTCGGCCGGTGGCGTGAACGTCAACGGCAGCGAGATGATGACGGTGGTGCCTTCGTTGATCCGGCTTTGCACATTCATGTCGCCGGCGTGCAGCCCGACCAGGCTTTTCACGATCGAAAGCCCGAGACCGGTGCCTTCGTGCCGGCGCTGATAGGTCTTGCCGGCCTGGAAGAAGGGGTCGCCGAGCCGCTTGAGATCGTCGGCGGCAATGCCGACGCCGGTATCGGCTACCCGAAGCACGAGGCGCGATTCCTCCGCGGCAGCGGAAACCGTCACGCTGCCGCCGCGCTCGGTGAACTTGATCGCATTCGACACCAGGTTGAGCACGATCTGCTTGAAAGCGCGCGGATCGCCGGTCATGGCGGGCAGATCCTCGGGCACGCGGGTCAGAAGATCAATGCCGCTGTCCAGCGCCTTCAAAGCCAGCAGGTTGCAGCAATTGAGCAGCGCGGCACGCGGCGCGAACGGTTCCGGCGTGATCTCGAAATTGCCCGACTCCATCTTCGACATGTCGAGAATGCCGTTGACCACCGCCAGCAGATGCTGACCTGAATCATTGATCAACTGGGCATATTCCCTGCGGCGCGCCGCATCCACCTTCAGTGTCTCTTCCCGAACGATCATCTCGGAGAAGCCGATGATGGCGTTGAGCGGGGTGCGCAATTCGTGGCTCATGGTGGCGAGAAAGCGGCTCTTGGATGCGTCCGCCTGCTCGGCGGCGGCGCGCGCCAGATCGAGCGCCTGCTCCTGCATCTTGCGATCGGTGACGTCGCGCATGACGGCGACGACTTCGGCCTCTGGCGACGTCACTGCCTCCAACGCCTGGTCGAGCGGCCGGCAACGCATTTCGACCCAGATGAAGTCGACCGGATGGCTCGGACCGTGTTCGTTTCCACGCGCTGCATCCCGCCTGAGGCGAAATTCGACGCTGCCCGCTTCGCCGCCGCGCGCCGCGTCCGAAAGTGCGGTGAGATAGGCCGGGCGATCGGCAACGTGCACGCGGTCGAACAGGCCGTGCCCGAGCAGCCGTGATACCGGCGCGCCCAGCATTGTCTCCGCCGCAGGCGAAATGAACTGCACCGCGCCATTGCGGCGATGGCGCGAAATGACGTCACTCATGTTCCGTGCCAGCAGGCGATATCGGTCTTCCTCGACATAAAGCAGCGAGACACTGGTGCGCGCCAGCGATTCCGCGCCGAAGGCGAGCCCGGCGGCATAGAGCGTCGCCGACGCGATCCCGAACGCCATCAACTCGCCGCGCAGCATCGTGTTCGCAGCCGGCGCCGGCAGCATATCCAGATATCCGAAGGCGATCAGCAGTGCGGCACATCCCAGTGCCAGCGCGGATGCGAATGCGACAACACGTCGCGACGCCGAAAGCGCGGCCTCGAGCGGAACCACGACAAGCCAGATCGCGGCAAAGGATTCGATGCCGCCGGAGCGCATCGCCACCGTCATGACCAGACCCACCAGCGCCAGCGATGACAGGACATGCGCGCCCTCGTAGCGGCCGGTACGCGACAGGAACCATGACAGCAAAATGGGCGCGATCAGCCATGCGAATGCCACGACCTCGAGCGCCGAGGGTGCGCCGCGCATCGCGAGATAGACCGGAAACGCCGCAAGCGCCGCAAGGCTGCCCAGCAACCGCGGCGCAATGAACACGCGATGGCGCGCGCGCGTCAGCACGTCATATCGTGCCGATGGATGCAGCAGCGCATCGAGACAGTCGCGGATGATGTTCAACACGGTCACGGTTCCCGCGCTTCGGCCGATTCGTCGCACAGACGCGCCGCAACGCCCCCTTATCGTTGCGCCAACGTGTCAGAGCGACATTAAGCGAACGCTAAGGCGTTGCAGCCGCCGGCGAAAGACCGCGCCGCGGCCGGGGTTTTGCCGCGCACGGGTCGCCTCATTCAATTCGGATGGTGAACGTCGGGTTTCCAGAACCGGCCCGATATGGTTTCGAAAGGGTGGACGTTGCGGATGCGGGTTCACCACGGCGACGCCGCCATCAATCGAAAATTTACGCCGAATCGAATCATTCGGACTTTTGGCGATGTTTCGGCGAATTAAGCTCAATGCAAACACTTGCGATTTATCGACCGCTGCTAGCAAGGCCCGAAAGCGCGAAATCAACGCGGCAGGACCAAAAAGAAACGACCGGGGTCGCGAAATGTTTTTTCTGCTTCGCATGGCGTTCTGGCTCGGGCTGGTGCTCGTGCTGTTGCCGAGGGACAAGACGCCCGATACGGCCAAGGCGCCGCAGATCGGCGCGTCGGAAGCCATTTCGGCCGCGACCGCGGCAGTCTCGGACATGACCCAATTCTGCAAGCGCCAGCCGGCGGCCTGCGAAGTCGGCGGTCAGGCAGCGACCGCGATCGGTCAGCGCGCGCAAGGCGGCGCCCGCAAACTCTACGAGATCATCACCGAGAAGCGCGCACCCGACCATACCGGCTCGATCGACGGCGGCGCGGACGCCGACCCGTCGTCCGACGATACGGCGAGGCACGACACACTGACGCCGGACGATCTGGAGGCCAGGTGGCACGTCCCGCCAGCGCCGTGAGCCTGCCGGAACTGCCGCCATTTCTTGCCCGACAATATCGCTTTCGGCAGCCCGCGACCCTATATATAGCTTTGGGATCGAGCCCGGGACACGATGACGATCGACGAAATCAGGGATAATTTTGCGCTGCTGGACGACTGGGACGACCGGTACCGGTACGTCATCGAACTTGGCCGCACCCTCGATCCAATGCCGGAAGCCGAGCATTCCGCGGCCAACAAGGTGCAGGGCTGTGTCAGCCAGGTCTGGCTATCGAAGCAGGTCGACCGCAGCAACCATGGCGAGCCGTTGCTGAAATATCTCGGCGACAGCGACGCACATATCGTGCGCGGACTGGTCGCGATCCTGCTGACGCTGTTTTCCGGTCATACGCCACAGCAGATTCTGTCCACCGACGCGATCGCGGTGCTCGACGAATTCGGGTTTCGCGAGCATCTGACGCCGCAACGTTCCAACGGCCTGCGCTCCATGGTCGAGCGGATTCGCTCGGACGCGCGCGAGGCGCTCGCCGCCGCCACCTGAACTTCCCGGCTATTTTCGCCGCCGCCGCTGCTGGCCGAGGCCCATTTTCTTGGCGAGCTGCGAGCGCGCCACCGCGTAGTTCGGCGCCACCATCGGGTAATCGGCCGGAAGCCCCCATTTGTCGCGGTATTGTTCCGGCGTCATGTTGTACTGTGTGCGCAGATGGCGCTTCAGCGATTTGAAGCGCTTGCCGTCCTCCAGGCACACGAGATAATCCGGGGTCATCGATTTCTTCACGGAAACCGCCGGTTTGGCCGGCTCGAGCGGCGCCTCGGTCCGGCCGCTCGAGACCCGGAGCAATGCCGCATGGATCTGGCCGATCAAGGCCGGGATTTCTGACGCCGGTGTCGGATTATTGCTGAGATAGGCGGAGACGATGTTCGCGGTCAGGTCGATGAAACTCTTGCCGGCAGCATCGGTCATGGCCTGGACCTTTCGACGATCGAAGGCAGAGAGAGAACCCGGCACGTCTTCCGCAAAGCGCGCTTGCCAATCACGCCGTATCCGGCAGCACCCATACGCAAGCAGAATCGTGCGCTAGCCGCCGAATATGACCGGATTGCTGCTGCCAAGACAAGAACAACGGCGTCTTTCAATGCAGGACCGCAGCGTCATGAACGCTGGTCGAGATGCGCGCGCAGTTCGTCGATGGACGCAAACCGCATCATGCCTTCGGGCATTTGCGCCTCGATCGAGCCATCCGAATACAGCGAATAGGCCATACCGTCGACGACGCCCGATTTGAGCACCGTCACCGGCGGCAAGCTCTCGTCCGGCACGCCCGGCGGATGCGGCTCTATCGCGGGTGCGCCGGCGCCGGTTTCGGTAAATGTCGACGGTGTGCGGGTGCTGCGCCGCTGCGATAGCGGATCGGCGATCCTCGAACGTTCCGCTTGCGGCCAGCCGTCCTGTAATGGCGCCAGCGGCGTCTCGGCGGGCTTGAGCGGCGGCGCGATCGGCGAGCCGGCATGGAGTTCCGCCGCGGATGGATCGGCCGCTCGTGTTTCGGCGCGCTCGCGTTCCTTCCGCGAGGTGGTGGAAAACAGCAGGTTGCGACGCGGTTTGACGGCCGGTTCCGGCAATGGAGCGGGCGGGGTGTCTTGGCGCCCACGATCGCGCGCCGTTGCCTCCTCGAGCCAGGGTGCCGGGGCTGGCCCTGCCGGCGGTGTGACAGGGTCTGCCTCGCGCGGCCTTTCCAGACCGGGCTGGTCGAGGCCGAACATCAGGCCATCGTTTTCCGCGGTCTGTTTGGCCGACATGTCGCCGGGTGCCTTGGCTGCCGCACGTCCCGGTGCCGAGGGTCTGAGAGCGATCCGGCCGGCGATCGTCTTCAGCTCTCGCACCACCGTTCCAAGGCCAAGCATGACAAATCCGGTGCAGGCAGCGACGGTGCCCGTGAAGATCAGGGTATTGCCGAAACTGAATTCCTTGACCGGAATCCCGAATCCGATCGCTGCCAGGCCCGCCAGCAAAAGACCAATGCCGGCGACCAACAAGAAAAACACCATCGATCTCACCCCTGAACGCGCTTGAAAGCACGCAAACCGCCAAAGCCACGATACCGTCATATTGTGCGCATGGCCAACCGCCAATTGAGGGGCAAGTTCCGAGCGCATCCGGCCGAACCCGCGCCGCCCCACGCGGCATCGGATCCTCGACCTTTCGGGAGTTCCGCAAGGTGGGCGGATCTTTACCCTGGCCGCTATTGCTGCGCCGCAACAGGAGAATTATGCCACAATTGCCAATTACTTGGGCGGCAAGCTGCGCTATATGGACGCCGGGGAACGAGGCCCAACAGCGCCAACTTAGGGCCGAAGGGACGCCGGGTTACCGAGAGCCATGTCATCCGTTACGACGTCGACCATCGATACGCCGCTCGCGCGCCCGGTGGTGCGGATCTACGACGACCTCGCCGTCGTCGCGCTGGTCGCGGTGGGCGTGATCGCAAGCCTCACCTTCCGGGACTATGGGCTGGGCTGGGACGACTACACACACGCGGAATATGCCGACCTGCTGCTACGCATGTATGGTTCCGGTTTCAAGGACACCGGCGCGCTGTCGTTTGCCAATCTCTATATGTATGGCGGCGGATTCGATATGGCCGCCGCGTTGCTGCACAAGGTCATCCCGCTCGAGCTGTTTGAAACGCGCCGCCTGGTAGGCGCCATCGTCGGTATCATCGGACTGGCGATGACGTGGCGGCTCGGCCGTCGTGTCGGCGGTCCGCTCGCCGGATTGGCAGCCCTGCTTCTGCTTGCCCTCTGCCCGACCTTCTACGGGCACATGTTCATGAACCCGAAGGATGCGCCATTCGCGGTGGCGATGGTGATCCTGATGCTGGGTCTCGTCCGGCTCGTCGAGGAGTATCCCTCTCCCTCGCCCCGGACCATTCTGATCGTCGGCCTTGGCGCCGGCCTTTCGCTCGGTTCCCGTGTCCTCGGCGGATTGGCGCTGTTCTATGCCGTGATCGGCATTGCGCCGTTGTTCATCGACGAGTTCCGTGGGCAAGGTACGGCCAATGCGCTCAAGCGGCTCGCCCATGTCGCCTATGTGCTGCTGCCGGGCCTTATCCTCGGCTATCTCATCATGGGGCTGATCTGGCCCTGGTCGATCATGGAGCCGGCCAACCCGTTCCGCGCGGTCGGCTATTTCTCGCATTTCTTCGAGAAGCCGTGGAAGGAAATGTTCGATGGCACCCTGGTCTCCGTGCCGGACATGCCCTGGTCGTATCTGCCGACCCTGTTCGCGCTGCAGCTTCCGGAAATTCTGCTTGGCCTCGGCATCGCCGGCATCGTCGGCACGCTGGCTGCATTGTCGCGCGACGACGTGACGCCCAGGCGCAAGGCGATCCTGTTGATGCTCACGCTGGCGGCAACACTGCCGCTGTTGATCGCGATCGTGAAGCGCCCGGCGCTTTACAACGGCATTCGCCACTTCATCTTCGTGATTCCGCCGATGACCGTGATTGCGGGCGTCGCGTTCGCCTGGGGAATGAACTGGCTCAAGCAAAATCGCCGTAGCTGGCAGCCGGCCGCCGTGGCCATGTTCGTGTTCGGTCTGCTGCTGCCGCTCGGCGAAATGATCCGGTTGCACCCTTATGAGTACACCCACTTCAACCGCATCGCCGGCACGGTCCGCGCCGCAGACGATCTGTTCATGCTGGATTACTGGGGTCTTGCGTTCAAACAGGCGTCGGACACCCTGCGCGCTTCGCTCGCCGAGCAGCGGGAAACGCCGCCGCACGGCCGCAAATGGAAGGTCGCGGTGTGCGGTCCGCAACGGCCCGCGCAGGTCGCGCTTGGCCCCGACTTCACCATCGGCTGGGACAGCCGCGGCGCCGATTTCGCGATGACACTCGGCGAATTCTACTGCAAGAGCCTGACCGCGCCGGTCATGGTGGAGGTCAAGCGCGACGACGTGGTGTTCGCCCGCGTCTATGATATCCGCCGGCGCAGCATTTCGAGCCTGCTGGCGATTCCGCCTCCTTGAGCGCGGGAGCATGACTGCCACGCCGGCGGAACGCCTTGCTGCAAACCAGCCCCGGGGCTAGTGTTACCGCGAAATTCACAATTCATGGGAGAAACCGGCCATGTCGCCTGCGGAAGCTCGCCTGAAGGAAGTTCCCTCCGATATCACCGAGGCCGAGTGGACCCAGCGTATCAATCTCGCTGCCTGCTACCGGCTGGTCGCCCATTATGGCTGGGACGATCTGGTCGACACCCACATCTCCGCGCGCGTGCCGGGGCCGGAACATCATTTCCTGATCAATCCCTACGGCTTGATGTTCGACGAGATCACGGCCTCGAGCCTGGTCAAGGTCGATCTCGACGGCAACCAGCTCACCAAGAGCGACTACAGCATCAACCCGGCCGGCTTCACCATCCATTCGGCGATCCACGAAGTGCGCGAGGACGCCGGCTGCGTGCTTCACCTGCACACGCCCGACGGTACCGCGGTGGCAAGCTGCATGGAGGGCCTGCTGCCGATGAACCAGACCGCGCAGTTCGTCACCCACGATCTCGCCTATCATGACTACGAAGGCGTAGCCCTCGATCATGACGAGCGCCCGCGCCTGCAGAAGGATCTCGGCAGCAAGAACCACATGCTGCTGCGCAATCACGGCACGCTGACGGTTGGCCGCTCGGTCGCTTCCGCCTTCGAGCGGATGTACCATCTCGAACGGGCCTGCACGATCCAGGTGCGCACGCGCATGCTGGGCCCGACGGCCTATCCGGTCGAGCAGATGGTGATCGACAAGAACGAGGAGCTGTTCTCCAATCCCGACCGTGCCGAATTGCGTTCGACGAGCCTCGTCTGGCCCCCACTGCTGCGCAAGCTCGATCGCCTCGATCCCAGCTACAGGAATTGAAATCTCGGCGATTTGGTGTAGTGTCGCAGCCAATGACCTCTGCACTTCGAAGCCAAACGCCGCCCAATTCCGGGCGGCGTTTTTGCGTGAAGCGGCTCGATCAGCGCGGCGCGTCGGCCAGGGCCGCGAGTATTCGCGCCCACGAGCGAATGCCCTTGTGGAAGCTTTTCAGGTCGTACTTCTCGTTCGGCGAATGGATGTTGTCGTCCTCGAGGCCAAAGCCTACCAGCACGGTGTCGAGGCCGAGCGTGCGCTTGAAGTCCGCCACGATCGGGATCGACGCGCCGGAGCCGATCAGCAGCGCTTCCTTGCCCCATTCGTCGGTCAGGGCGCGCCTCGCGGCCGCGAGCGGCTTCATGTTCCAGTCGAGTGCAATCGCGGGCGCGCTGGAATGGTCGCCGAATTCGACCCGGCAATCGGCCGGCAGCCGCGCCGTCACATAGTCGCGAAACGCCTTGCGGATCCTGGCGGGCTCCTGCCCCTCCACCAGGCGGAACGAAACCTTGGCCGAGGCTTCCGCCGGAATGACCGTCTTGGAGCCTTCGCCGGTATAGCCGCCGATGATGCCGTTGACATCGCAGGTCGGGCGCGAAGATATCTGCTCGATCAACAGGCGGCCCTTCTCGCCGGCGGGAACCGACAGGCCGATCGGCTTGAGAAATCTGTCCGCGGTCAGATTGAGCTTCGACCATTGCGCCAGGATGTCGGCGGGCAGATCTTTCACGCCGTCATAGAAGCCGGGGATGGTGATGCGGCCATCGTCGTCAAACAGCCCGCCGAGGATGCGGGTCAATACCCGGATCGGATTCTGCGCGCCGCCGCCGAAGACACCGGAATGCAGGTCGCGATTGGCCGCCTTGATCCGGACCTCTTCGTAAACGAGCCCGCGCAGCGAGGTGGTGATCGCGGGCGTATTCGGATCCCACATGCCGGTGTCGCAGACCAGGGCAAAGTCCGCGTCGAGGTCGTGCTTGTTCTGTTCGAGAAACGGAACGAAGTTTTTCGATCCGATTTCCTCCTCGCCCTCGATGATGATGGTGATGTCGACCGGCAGCGAACCCGTGACCTGCTTCCAGGCGCGGCAGGCCTCGACGAAGGTCATGAGCTGGCCCTTGTCGTCCTCGGCGCCGCGCGCGACGATGATCTTGCGGCCGTCGGCGTGATCGGTGACGACGGGTTCAAAGGGCGGGCGGTGCCAGAGATTGAGGGGATCGACCGGCTGTACATCGTAGTGACCGTAGAACAGCACGTGCGGTCTCCCGTCCTTGCTGCCGTTGGTTTTGGCGACAATGGCGGGGTGACCGGCCGTCGGCCGAACCTCGGTCGCAAACCCGAGTGTTGCGATATCCCTGGCGAGATGATCGGCGGCCGACTTGCAATCGCCGGCAAAGGCCGGATCGGCCGAGATCGACTTGATCCGCAGCAGGGCAAACAGCCGTTGCAGGCATTTATCGAAATCACTGTCGATGCGATCGAGGACCGGTTGAAGCTGTGAGGTGCTGGACATTTGAGGTGTTTCCCTGTCTGGCGGGCGTTGCTCTTCATCCTGTGTAGTCCGCCCGTCACCGGCGACAAGCTGCCGGCGATGCGCCTCTAGCGTCGCAGCAGGCCGCCCAGTGCGCCGCGCACCAGCGCGCGGCCGACCGAACCGCCGACCGAGCCGCCCACCGATTTGCCGAGATCGGCGACAACACCGCCAACCACCTTGTTGGTGACCGAGCGCGTGACATTTCGTGCGATGAGCTGACCGGTCGACAGCCTGGCGCGCGAGACATTGGTGCCGAAAATCGTCCCGACCATCGCGCCGATCTGGCCGAGAACCCCGCCTGCGCTCGCCCCATCGGCCGAGGCGGCCGTTCCGGCTACCCGCTTCTGCAGAATCTCATAGGCGGATTCGGAATCGATCGAGGTATCGTATTTGCCCTTGACCGGACTGTTGTCCATGATCGCCTTGCGCTCCTCCGGCGTGATCGGCCCGATCCGCGCCGAAGGCGGCCGGATCAGGACGCGCTCGACCATCGCAGGCGTGCCGTTGCCCTCCAGAAACGACACCAGCGCCTCGCCCTTGCCCAGTTCCATGATGACCTCTGCAGTATCGAGCTTCGGATTGGGCCGGAACGTCTGCGCCGCCGCCGTGACCGCCTTCTGATCGCGCGGCGTGAACGCCCGCAGCGCGTGCTGCACGCGGTTGCCCAGTTGTCCGAGCACCTTGTCTGGGACGTCGACCGGATTTTGTGTCACGAAATAAACTCCGACTCCCTTGGAGCGGATCAACCGCACCACCTGTTCGATCTTGTCCATCAGCGCCTTCGGCGCATCATCGAACAGCAGATGCGCCTCGTCGAAAAAGAACACGAGCTTCGGTTTCGGCGGATCGCCGATCTCCGGCAACTCCTCGAACAGCTCCGACAGCATCCACAGCAGGAAGGTTGCATACAACCGCGGGCTCTGCATCAGTCTGTCCGCCACCAGGATATTGACCATGCCCCGGCCATCGCGGTCGGTGCGCATGAAATCCTTCAGCGCAAGCGCGGGTTCACCGAAAAACCTGGTGCCGCCCTGGTTTTCCAGCACCAGGAGCTGACGCTGGATCGTTCCGACCGTTGCCCTGGTGACGTTGCCGAAACCTTGCGCCGCCTTGCGGATCGGAGCGAGCGGATCGTCACCGGCGCCCGCGTTCTTGCCGCCGTCCGGGGCGATCGCATCGAGCAGCGCGTGGAGATCCTTCATGTCGATCAGCGCAAGTCCGTTGTCGTCGGCAACGCGGAAGGCAACGTTCAGGACGCCTTCCTGCACGTCGTTCAGATCGAGCATCCGCGACAGCAGCAGCGGACCCATTTCAGTGACGGTGGCGCGCACCGGGTGACCCTGTTCGCCGAACACATCCCAAAATACCGTCGAAAACCGGTCGGGTTGGAAGGTGAGGCCGACGTCGCCGGCGCGCTTGAGGATAAAATCCTTGGCCTCGCCGACTTCGGAGATGCCCGAAAGGTCTCCCTTGATGTCGGCCGCGAAAACCGGGACGCCGGCACGCGCAAATCCTTCAGCCATTACCTGCAGCGACAGGGTTTTCCCGGTTCCGGTGGCGCCGGTGACGAGACCATGGCGATTTCCGAGCGCGAGCGTCAGCCAGGCCGGCTGTTCGCCCTTGCCAATGAAGATTTTCTCGTCGGTATCGGCCATCCTGTCGTCGGACGTCGCCATGGCATCGCCTCTTCGCAAGCATCGAGGGTGACGGTCCCCGCGCCGTCATCCTACTGCATCTTGCGAGCCGAATGAAACCGGTCAACGCGCGAGATCAGAGCGGGCGTGCCGGACAAGCGATCGATCGGCCGCACCATCAGCCGACGAAAGTTGTAACCGCCGCGTTTCCTCGACGATTTGGCCGTCAATTCCATGCTTGCTCTTGCATTGGTGCAACACTCGGCGAGCGATCGAAGCGGAATCGGCCTTTGCAATGCGTGATCGCTTGTATTTCGTGCAACAGGAGACCAAGATAAAAACACAATCAAGGATCCGGCAAGCAACCGGTTGTGGGCGGGGCCAAATGGACGAATTGATAGGAGAGCTGGCTGCGAAAGCCGGCATCGGGAATGCCGTCGCTGAAAACACCGTCGGCATCATCCTGGGATTCCTTCGCACTGAGGGCCCTTCCGACAAAGTTCAGGCCTTGATCGACCACATTCCGGGCGCGGAAGCCGCCATTGAAGCCTCCAGCAGCGGCGACGGTATTGGAAGGTTGATGGGCGGTGGCCTGATGGCGTTGGGCAGCAGGCTGATGGGACTTGGGCTGGGCATCGGCGAGATACAGAACATCGCGCGTGAACTATTGAGGTTCGGTCGCGACAAAATCGGAGCGGATCAGATGGGCGAGATCGTTGCAGGGACGCCCGGCCTCAGCCAGTTTGCTTGAAGCACCTTTCATATTGAGCACCATGAAATATCCAATTTCCGAGCTTGACGGCCTGTCCGCCTTCACCGCGTCGAAACTGAAGTCGCTTGGTATCCGTACCACCGACGCACTGCTCGAGGCCACCCGCACCGTCAAGGGGCGCAAGGTGCTTGCAGCGAAGACCGGCATCAGCGAGCAGCAGTTGCTCGAATGGGCCAACGTTTCCGACTACATGCGGATTCCCGGCATGGGCAAGGCAAAGGTCGGGCTGGTGCGCGCTGCCGGCGTCACCACGGTACGTGAACTCGCGCTGCGTAATCCGGTCCGGCTGGCGCAGAACATGAAAGACGTAAATACCAGGCGTAAGCTGGTGCGCGTTCTGCCCTCGGAAAAATCGGTCGAGCAGTTGATCGCGCAGGCCCGCAAGCTGCAGCCCAAGATCACCTACTAGCGGCCGCCGGTCCGGCCCGGCCGGCGCATTCCTGCATCTTGACTCCCTTGCAGGGACCGCGCAAAGCGACCCGATGACCGCGACCACGTCCAGACCCGCCCCGGCACACGCCCCGGCCGATCAACCGGTGTTGCAGGCCATGCTGTCCCGGCCGCATCCCGCGGTGATGGGTGTCCTGAACGTGACGCCGGATTCATTTTCGGACGGCGGACAGTTCATCGCTCCGGAGCAGGCGCTGGCGCAGGCCCGCCGGATGATCGCGGAAGGCGCCGACATCATCGACATCGGCGCGGAATCCACCCGACCCTATGGCGCGCAGCCGGTCCCGGCGGCCGAAGAACTGAAACGCCTGCAGCCTATCCTGCCCGAAATCGTTTCGCTCGGTATCCCCGTATCGATCGACAGCATGAAGTCGGCCGTGGTGGCCTGGGCGCTGGATGCAGGGGCAACCATCGTCAACGATGTCTGGGGCCTGCAGCGCGATCGCGAGATGGCCGCGCTGGTGGCAGGGCGCAACGTGCCCGTCGTCATCATGCACAACCGCGACAGCGCCGAGGCCGGTCTCGATATCATGAAGGATATTGCAGCCTTCTTCGAACGCTCGCTGGAGATCGCCGCCAAGGCCGGCATCTCGGCCGATCGCATCGTGCTCGACCCCGGCATCGGCTTTGGCAAGACCCAGGAGCAGAGCATGACGGCGCTGGCTCGTCTCGACCAACTGCGCCGCTTCGGGTTGCCGCTGCTGGTCGGCGCGTCGCGCAAGCGCTTCATCAGTTCGGTGGGACCGTCCGAGCCGCAGCAGCGGATCGGCGGCTCGATCGCGGCACATCTGATCGCAGTCAAAGGCGGCGCGCGGATCATCCGAACCCACGACGTGGCAGAAACGGTGCAGGCGCTGCGCGTGGCTCGCGCGATCGAGGACAACGCATGACGGATTTGATCTTCATCACCGGCGTCGTCATCCATGCCCGCCACGGCGTCATGGACCATGAGACCGAAGTCGGCCAGCGGTTCGTGATCGACCTCGAGCTTTCCGCCGACCTCGCGGAATCCTCGCGGACCGATCGTCTCGCCGATACCGTGTCCTACTCCAACGTGGTGGCGACCGCGACGGCCGCCTTCAAGAACGCCAATTACAAGCTGCTGGAACGCGCCGCCGGCGCCGTCGCCGACGCTATCCTGGCAGCCTTTGCCCGCGTCGACACAGTCAAGGTAACCGTGCACAAACCGCACGCCCCAATCGCCGCGATCTTCGACGATGTCGGCGTGGTCCTGACCCGCACGCGCCAGCCATTCGCCCATGGCTGACGTCCTGATTGCGCTGGGCGGAAACATCGGCGATGTCCGCCAGACATTTCGGAAAGCCATCGCCAATATCCTGGGCATGACCCAGGCCGCGCTGCTGGCGCGTTCTTCCGACTATGCCACGGCGCCCTGGGGCCATGAGCAGCAGCCACGCTTCATCAATGCCTGCATCGAAATCGAGACCGGCCTTGATCCTCATGCGTTGCTGTTCGCGCTGCACAGGATAGAGCAGAAGTTCGGCCGCGATCGTTCTCGCGAACGGCGCTGGGGACCGCGCACCCTCGATCTCGACCTGATTGCTTACGACGATGTTTCGCTGCAAACGCCGGAGCTGACGTTGCCGCACCCGCGCCTGTTCGAGCGCGCGTTCGTGCTGGTGCCGCTGGTGGAAATCGCGCCCGACCGCCTGATTGCGGGACGCAGCATTGCGGCCGCGCTGGCGCAATTGCCAGCCCCTGGAATTGAGCGGCTGCCCGGGGCCGGCTGAGCAAGAGGTGAGCCAAAACAACCGTTTGGCTTGACAGCCGGCCCGTGGCAATTTGGCGGTCCAGCCACACCGGCCGCATGGGAGCAATCCGCCGAATGACCTCTGCAAGTGAAGATCTGCGGCTGGCAGCGGACTTCCCGGCGGCGAGCCGGGAAGACTGGCGCAAGCTGGTCGACGGCGTGCTGAAGGGAGCACCGTTCGACAAGCTGGTCGGCAGGAGCCATGATGGTTTGCGGATCGAGCCGATCTATCAGCGCGCCCGCGACGCCGCCCCGATTGCCGGCCGCGCGGCCGCCGCGCCATGGCAGGTCATGCAAAGGATCGACCATCCCGACGCAGCAAGAGCCAACGCGCAGGCGCTGGCCGATCTCGCGAACGGCGCGACCGGGCTGACGCTGGCGTTTGCGGGAGCGAACGGGTCGGCCGGGTATGGACTGGAGCCGACCGCGGACACCATCGACAAGGTACTCGACGGCGTTTTGCTCGATGCCGGTATCGCCATCGATCTCCAGGTCGGCCCGCAATCCCGCGCGGCCGCGACCCACCTCGCCGACCATATCAGACGCAAGGGCATCGCGCCCGCGGCCTGCGATATCCGTTTCGGCCTCGATCCCATCGGCGCCTGCGCGGTGTGGGGATCCAGTCCGTATGCGTGGCCCGAAATCGTGCCCGCGGTCAGCGGCGCGATCCAGCACCTTGCCGCCGGCGGGTTCCGCGGCCCATTCGCGGCTGCCGATGGCCGGGTCGTTCACGACGCCGGCGGATCGGAAGCGCAGGAACTCGCGTTCGTGCTCGCGACCGGCGTCGCCTATCTGCGCGCGCTGGAAAGCACCGGCGTCGCGCTGGAGGCCGCACAAGACATGATTTACGCGCGCCTTGCCGCCGATGCGGACCAGTTCCTG
>DASUIA010000179.1:0-13316 GCA_036273255.1 Bradyrhizobium sp. | reverse complement strand
GGATTGATCGCGGTCGAGCGTTCGTTCTCGATCATCTCGCGCGGCAGCAGATGGCGGCGGTTCGAGGTGGCGTACAGGATGACATTGTCGGGGCGCCCCTCGATGCCACCCTCCAGCACCGCCTTCAGCGACTTGTAGGAGGCGTCGTTGCCGTCGAACGACAGGTCGTCGCAGAACACGATGAAGCAGAAATCGGAACGGCGCAGCAGCTCCATCAGCGCCGGCAGGCTCTCGATGTCCTCGCGGTGAATCTCGATCAGTTTCAGCCGTTCGGCGGGCTTGCGGTCGGCATTGATGCTGGCATGGGCGGCTTTCACCAGCGACGATTTTCCCATGCCGCGCGCGCCCCACAACAGCGCGTTGTTGGCGGGCAGGCCATCGGCAAAACGCTGGGTATTCTCGATCAAGATGTCGCGCATCCGGTCGATGCCCTTGAGCAGGCCGAGATCGACACGGCTGACACGTGGCACCGATACAAGGCGGCCCTCGGGATGCCAGACGAAGGCGTCGGCGCGGCCGAACGCCTCCGCCGTGGCCGGTGGCGGCGCGGCGATGGCAAGCTGCGTGGCAATGGCTTCGAGCGCGTGCGCGATCCGCTCCGCCTGCACTTGACCGAACTGCTGCGATGGGCGTTTTGTCACGGCTTTCGGCGGTTTTCGCGAGACCCGCGTGGAGGCGGCGCGCGCAGTGGTTTTGCGTGGGGTTTTCGACATCGACGGGGTTCCTGACCACGCAGCCATAACGGGCCTTTCGGTGGCCTGCAAGCAGCCCAAAAGAGGGGTCTGGTAGCGTTGCAATTGGGACCGCGGCCGCTATAGTCCGCGCGAATTTGCCGAACCGGCCGACGCCATTGCGTCGCCGGCTCCTTCCGTTTCACGAGGATTGTCCGAATGCTGATTACCCCTGCGTTTGCCCAGGCTGCGGGCGCCGGCGACACCAACAGCATGTTGATGTCGCTGCTGCCGTTCGCGCTGATCTTTGTGATCATGTATTTTCTGATTCTGCGGCCGCAGCAGAAGAAGGTGAAGGATCACGCCGAACTCGTGAAGAACATCCGGCGCGGCGACACCGTCGTGACCACGGGCGGCCTCGTCGGCAAGGTCACCAAGGTGGTCGACGAAGACCAGATCGAATTCGAAATTTCCGACGGAGTCCGCGTGCGGCAAATGCGCCAGATGATCTCCAGCGTGCGCACCAAGGGCGAGCCGGCCAGGGAAAAGGCCGACACCGCCAGGGAAGACAGCTCGGCGAGCTAGCGTTTTCCGGCTGCGCACGGTTCAGAACCTGACGGGTCAACTCGATGTTGTATTTCACGCGGTGGAAGGCGCTGGCGATCATCCTGACGGCGCTGGCGGTGTGCCTTTGCGCCGTTCCGAATTTCTTCTCCGAAGCCACGGTCAAGACCTGGCCGAACTGGGCGCAGCGTCGCCTCGTGCTCGGCCTCGACCTGCAGGGCGGCTCGCACATCCTGCTCGAGGTCGATTCCAACTCGGTCAAGAAGGACAAGCTCGACCAGGTTCGCGACGACGTTCGCCGCACCCTGCGCGAAGCCAGGATCGGCTATACCGGACTCGCGACGCGACCCGACAGCGTCGAGGTTCACGTCAAGGATAGCGATCTGCAAAATGCCCTGACCAAGCTGCGCGAACTGTCGCAGCCGCTCGGCGGCCTGCTCGGTTCCAGCGGCCAGCGCAGCCTTCAAGTCAGCGATGCCGGCGGCGGGTTGATCCGGCTCACCGTTCCGCCGGCGGCGATCGCCGATCGGGTGCGGCAGTCGGTCGACCAGTCGATCCAGATCGTCGAGCGCCGCGTCAATGAGCTCGGCACCGTTGAGCCGCTGATCCAGCGCGAGGGCGCGGATCGTATCCTGGTTCAGGTGCCGGGCCTGCAGGATCCGACCCGGTTGAAGGAACTGCTCGGCAAGACCGCCAAGCTCGATTTCCGCATGGTCGATACCACGGTGCCGCCGGATCAGGCGGTGCAGGGGAAAGTGCCGCCCGATTCCGAAGTGCTGATGAGCTCGACATCGCCCAAGATCCCCTATGTCGTCAAGAAGCAGGTGCTGGTCTCCGGCAGCGAGCTGACCGACGCACAACCGGGCTTCGACCAGCGCTCGGGCGAACCGATCGTCAGCTTCCGCTTCAATACCGCAGGCTCGCGCAAATTCGCCCAGGCGACCTCGGAGAATGTCGGACAGCCTTTTGCGATCGTGCTCGACAACGAGGTGATTTCCGCCCCCGTGATCCGCGAGCCGATCACCGGCGGCTCGGGGCAGATTTCCGGCAGCTTTACCGTGCAGCAGGCCAACGATCTGGCGATCCTGCTGCGCGCCGGCGCGTTGCCGGCGCCATTGACGATCATCGAGGAGCGCACGGTCGGACCGGGGCTGGGCCAGGATTCGATCGAAAAGGGCGAACTGGCGGCTTACGTCGGCTCGATCATGGTGATCGTGTTCATGCTCGCGACCTATCGGCTGTTCGGCGTGTTCGCCAATGTCGCGGTTGCCATCAATGTCGCGATGATCTTCGGCCTGCTGTCGCTGCTCAACGCCACGCTGACCTTGCCCGGCATTGCCGGCATCGTGCTGACGGTCGGCATCGCGGTGGACTCCAACGTGCTGATCTATGAACGCATCCGCGAGGAATTGCGCGGCGGCCGAACCGCGATCTCCGCGATCGATGCCGGGTTCAAGCGGGCGCTGTCGACCATCCTCGATTCCAACATCACCACCTTCATTGCGGCCGCGGTGCTGTTCTACATCGGCACCGGCCCGGTGCGCGGCTTCGCGGTGACGCTCGGCATCGGCATCATCACCACGGTCTTTACCGCGTTCACGCTGACCCGGCTGATCGTCGCGGGCTGGGTCCGGTGGAAGCGGCCGCAAAGCGTGCCGATCTGAGAATGCGGAGTCGGCTGTGACACATTTGGTTCTGCTGGGGCTCGGCGCCCTCATTGTCGTGCTGACGGTAGTGAGCTGCTTCGGCTGGCTGCCGTCACTGCGGATCGTGCCGGACAATACGCATTTCGACTTCACGCGTTTCCGCCGCATCAGCTTTCCGATTTCGGCTCTGCTTTCGATCGTCGCGATCACCTTGTTCTTCACCCATGGGCTGAACTTCGGCATCGACTTCAAGGGCGGCACGCTGCTCGAGGTGCGCGCCAAATCCGGCGACGCCGACATTCCGTCGATGCGGGCAAAGCTTTCCGGCCTCGGGCTCGGCGATGTGCAATTGCAGCAGTTCGGCGGCCCCGCCGAGGTGCTGATCAGGGTCGCCGAACAGCCCGGCGGCGATGCCGCGCAGCAGGCGGCGGTTCAGAAGGTTCGCGGCGCGCTCGGCGATGCCGTCGACTACCGCCGGGTCGAGGTGGTGGGACCGCGCGTTTCCGGCGAGCTTCTGGCCTATGGCATGGTCGGCCTGATGCTCGCGATCTTCTCGATCCTGATCTACCTCTGGTTCCGCTTCGAATGGCAGTTCGCGCTCGGCGCCATGATCGCCAACGTCCACGATATCGTGCTGACCATCGGGTTCATGTCGATCACGCAGGTCGATTTTGATCTCACCAGCATTGCGGCGCTGCTGACCATTCTCGGCTATTCGCTCAACGACACCGTGGTGATCTATGACCGGATCCGGGAAATGCTGCGGCGCTACAAGAAGATGCCAATGCCCGAACTGCTCAATGAATCGATCAACTCGACGCTGTCGCGCTCCATCATCACCCACGTCACGGTGACGCTCGCGCTGCTCGCGCTGCTGTTGTTCGGCGGCAACGCCATTCACAGTTTCACGGCCGTGATGATGTTCGGCGTGGTTCTGGTCGGCACCTACACCTCGATCTTCATCGCGGCGCCGATCCTGATCTATCTTGGCGTGGGGACGAACCGCGCCGAGATACCGGAAAAGCCGCCGAAGAAGAAGTAGCGATGCCGGATCGCCCGGACGCTCCGCATCTTCCGAGATCGGCGCCGATCGACGCCTACGGCAATGGCGGGTTCGCTTTTGCCGACATGTCGCACCGCGGCTCGTTGCTGTGCCTGCCGGAGGCGATCTGGGCCTGGCCGGTGGCCGCGCCGGAGCAGATCGACAGGGCCTCGCTGGGCCGCGTCTTTGCCGCGGCCAGGACCATCGATACCCTGATCATCGGCACCGGCACCGGGGTCTGGCTTGCTCCGTCCGAACTCCGCGAGGCGCTTCGCGCGGTGGGGGTAGGGCTCGATACCATGCTGACCGGTGCTGCGATCCGCACCTACAACATCATGATGGGCGAGCGGCGACGGGTCGCCGCTGCCCTGATCGCGGTGCCATGAGCGTCACCGACCAGGCCGGCGGGTCGGAAGAGTTTTGTGCCGGGCTGGTGCGCACGCATGATTTTGCCCGCTATGCCGCCACGCTGTTTGTGCCGGCAGCACTGCGCCGGGGGTTGCTCGCGCTGTATGCGTTCAATGTCGAGATTTCCCGCATCCGCGACCAGGTGACCCAGCCGCTGCCCGGCGAGATCCGCCTGCAGTGGTGGAGCGACATGCTCGCCGGCGCAGCACATGGCGGTGGGGAGGGCAATCCGGTTGCAGCGGAGTTGCTGCTGACCGTCCGCACCTGGGATCTACCGCTCGAGCGGTTGTCGCGATTGCTCGAAGAGCACCAGTTCGATCTCTACAACGATCCGATGCCGACTCTTTCGGCACTCGAAGGATATCTCAATGAGACCTCGGCGGTGCTGTTCGCTCTCGCCGCACAGATGGCCGGCTGGCAATCCGGCGAGATCGAGCATCTCGCGCGCCATGCCGGACTGGCGCAAGGTATCGTGCAGGTGGTCGCGGCCTTGCCTCGCGATGCGTCACGGCGTCGGCTGTTCGTGCCGCTGCAATTGCTGGAGAGTCATGGCAGCGCGATCGAGGAGTTGTTTGCCGGCCGACAGCCCCCGAACCTGCGCGCGGCGCTGGATCGGCTGATCGGCGAAGCCGCCGCCCATGAGACGACCGCGCGCGCGCTGCTCGCGGCCGCGCCGCCCGAGGTCAGGCCGGTGTTCCTGCCGCTGGCGCTGGTCGGACGTGAGCTGCTGCGGATGTCGCGCGCCGACCACGATCCGTTCCAGCCGCGCCCCATGTCGAGGCTGGAGACGCTCTGGACACTGTGGCGGGCATCGCGGTCGCGGCTGTTCAGGGGCTGATCGAAAGGAGGTAATCCATCGCGTGCGCCACAAATTTCCTCTCGCCATTCCGGGGCTCGCACAAGAAAGAGGCGCGCCCCGGAATGACGAGGAGAGGGATTGCTTCGTCGCTGCAACCACGGCGCTCAGGTTTCTGCTTCAAAATTGAACCGGTCCCGCAAGTTCTTGCGGGACTCCAGGATATCTTTCATGAACGCGCGATCAGTGTCACTTGTCATCATCGGCTCGATCAGATCGAGCTGGTTCATCGCCACCAGTTGCAGGATTTCCGTGCGCGGTTTGCCGATGCTGTCGCGCGGCAGTGCCTGGACCACCTGGATGTGCTCCGGCGGTTTGGGGCCCTTGGCGGCGGCGAGTTCATCGCGCAACTGGGCTTCGAGCGCGGTCCGGTCGGCCTCGACAAAGGCGTAGAGCCCGACGCCCGTGCGCCGGTCGGCGAACGCAACGATGGCGGTATCGCGGACGGCGGGATTCTTCCGGATCAAGTCCATCAGCACGGGAGCGTCATTGACCAGCCGTCGGCCGCCGCCTTCGCGATCGGTGAAATTGAACAGGCCGCGGGTGATGCCACGGTAGACTTTCTTGCCGGTCGCAAGCCAGACGCTGGCGACCAGCGATTTGCGCGCGAGGATCTTCCGCTCCGAGGCGGTCAGCGCGTCCGGCGCGTAGCTGCGCTTGTGCTTGAGCAGGTGCCGCAGATCCTCGTAGGCGGCGATGCGGAACAGCCGGCTTCGCGTCCGGAAGCAGGCGGCAAGCTGGAAGTCCGTGAGGTAGGCCCGGCCATCGCTGCCGCGCAGCCAGTTCTGTTCCTTGGCGAGGTCGTTGTGGCAGATGCCGGCGCGGTGCAGTTTACGCAGGGCCTGCTTGGCGGAACGGAAATAGGCGGCGTCGCCCGTTGGCTTCGCCAGGTGCAGCGCAACGCCGTCGATGAAGCCACGCACCAGCGCCTGCCGGCCCGCCCATAACAGCTCGGGCCCGACCTCAAGGCCGCGCGCCCTGGCAAGGGCGCGGCGCTCGCGCGTGAACAGGTGGCGCGCGGGAAGATAGGACCACCACGGCACCCGGTCGAGCCGCCGCAACACCGCGTCGACCTCGCCGCTCTCGCTGCGAAAACGGCCGCGCTCGACCGTGGAAAACACATCGCGCTTGAGCAGCACGCCGTCGATCCATCGCGCCGACAGAACCGCGGCTTCGTCTTTGGGCAGACTCATGGAGAACTCACGCCGCCGCCGGGATATGCAGGCCGTCGGCAATCCATCGATCGAGATCGGCCAGCGCGCGAGCGCTGATCGCCTGTTTCCTGGCCACCGTCTTTTCGTTGCCGCGCAGACGGCTGCCATCGGACTTTCGGGTGGGGGGACTGGCGAGTGGCGGAAACAGTCCGAAATTGATGTTCATCGGTTGGAACGAGCGCGGGCCGGCGTCGATGGTTTCGATATGGCCGCCGGTGATATGGCCCAGCAGGGCGCCAAGCGCAGTCGTCGCCGGCGGCGGTCCCAGCACCTCGGCGCGCGTGTCGGCCGCGGCATACAGTCCTGCAATCAGCCCGATGGCGGCGGACTCCACGTAGCCCTCGCAGCCCGTCATCTGGCCCGCAAAGCGCAGCCGGGGCTGCACCCGCAGCCGCAATTGCGCATCAAGCAGCTTTGGCGAATTCAGGAAGGTGTTGCGATGCAGGCCGCCGAGCCGGGCGAATTCGGCCTGCCCCAGCCCCGGGATGGTGCGGAAAACGCGCTGCTGGGCGCCGTGCTTCAGCTTGGTCTGGAACCCGACCATGTTGTAGAGCGTGGCGAGCTTGTTGTCCTGGCGGAGCTGTACGACGGCGTACGCCTTCACGGTGGGCTGGTGCGGGTTTGTGAGCCCGACCGGCTTCATTGGACCGTGGCGGAGCGTGTCGCGACCACGCTCGGCCATCACCTCGATCGGCAGGCAGCCGTCGAAATAGGGCGTGCCGGTTTCCCATTCCTTGAAGTCGGTCTTTTCGCCCGCCAGCAGAGCCTCGACGAAGCCCTCATATTGCTGCTGCGTCATTGGGCAATTGATGTAGTCGGCTCCGGTGCCGCCGGGGCCGACCTTGTCGTAGCGCGACTGAAACCACGCGATCGACATATCGATCGACTCCCGATGCACGATCGGGGCGATTGCATCGAAAAACGCCAGCGCATCCTCGCCGGTCAGCGCGCCGATGGCGTCGGCGAGCGGTGCCGAGGTCAATGGCCCGGTTGCGACGATGACATTCTGCCAGTCGGCAGGCGGCAGCGCCGCGACCTCGGTGCGGCGGATCTCGATCAGGGGGTGCCCGTCCAGGGCACGGGTGACCGCAGCGGAAAACCCATCGCGATCGACCGCCAATGCGCCGCCGGCCGGCACCTGGTTGGCGTCCGCCGCCCGCATGATCAGCGAGCCCAGCCGGCGCATTTCGGCATGCAGCAGCCCGACCGCATTGTTGGCGGCGTCATCGGAGCGGAAGGAATTGGAACACACCAATTCAGCCAGTCCGTCGGTGCGGTGGGCCTCGGTCATCCTGCCCGGGCGCATTTCGTGCAGGACCACGCGAACGCCCGACTTCGCCACCTGCCAAGCCGCTTCCGAGCCGGCGAGGCCGGCGCCAACGACGTGAACGGCCTGGGTGGGAATCTTGGTAGCTGTCATGGCGGAGACGTAGCGCGTTTTCAGGCCAAGTGGAATGCGCCGTGCCCCAGACACCACAACGCCCGCGCGGAGGCGGGCGTTTCCGTTCTTCAATCAGGCCGAAGGCGATCAGCCCTGATAGGTGCCGGCTGCGACGCGCGGGATATCCGAGCGATCCAGCCCAATATCGGCCAGTTCGCGATCACTGAGCTGGGCCAGTTCGCTGACATTGCGCTGGTAATCCCGGAAAGCCTGGATCATGCGGATGAGCGAGAGCAACATGGGTATTCTCCTTATTTGCGATTCAGCCCTTGGAGGGAAGCCTCATCGCTGAAGCCAATATAGAGCAGCGATTCCTGCTCCAGAAGTTCTAATGCTGCGATGCAGCTAGGTACATAGCGCATGGCTTTCATAAGAAATGATTAACCAATCAGCATGGCACCGGGACCTGCTCCAAGGGTGCCTGTATTCTAAACGAAGTGCCGGAAAATCAGACAGTTGCTTCGGTGGCTAGAACGGGATTTCCCAGAGTTCGAGATGTATTTTTTGGATACAGCTAGCTGGATCAGATGTGCCATCATCATGCGCGCTTTGCATATATTAAAGATATGAACTTTAGTTCATAAATGATACGCAGAGCGCCTGCCGACGGCCGGATCGGGGAAGGGTTTGCTCAACGCCCCCTGCAGGAGCCGCAGTTCCGTCCGACTCGACATCCGACTCGCCGGAGCGGCCGAGAGTTGCCGCCGCCGCAACGCATTCTGCGGCCACGCGATGCACGCGGGAATAATGAAGTAAGAACCACGGGGCGGGGGGCCGATTGCGTCGTGATCGGCCCTTACTCGGCGCCGCAACCGGAAACCTTCAAGGCGCGTGCGCGAGCTGGCTCGCGAAATAGGCAATGGTCTTCGCATACACCTCGCTCTTGTTCCACTGCTGGATCACGCCGAAATTCGCGCTGCCCGGCTCCCAATCCTTGCCACGTTGCCAGCCGTGAGCGGCGAGGAAATTGGCCGTCGACGCCAACACGTCGGGAGCGCTGTGCAGCAGGTCGCGGCGGCCATTGCCGTCGAAGTCGACCGCGAATTTGAGATAGGACGAGGGCATGAACTGGGTCTGCCCGATTTCGCCCGCCCATGCGCCGTGCATCTCCGCGGGGGTGAGATCGCCGCGTTCGACGATGCGCAGGGCATCCATCAATTCGCCGCGGAATTCCTCTGAACGGCGGCAATCGTAGGCGAGGGTCGCCAGCGCACGCAGCGTCGGGAATTTTCCGATGTTGACGCCGAAATCGGTCTCCAGACCCCAGATCGCGACCAGCACTTCGCCCGGCACGCCGTAGCTCTGTTCGATGCGCCCGAGCACAGATCCGTATTGCTTCATCAGATTGCTGCCGCGCATGAGCCGGGGTGGAACCATGCGCCCAGAAAACTCCTCGAAACTCTGGCTGAACACCCGTTGCGAGCGATCCCGCGACAGCACCGTCTGGTCCAGTGTTACGCCGTTCAGGCCCGACGTGATCGCCGGCTGCGAAATTCCCTTGGCGCTGGCCTCATTCTTGAAATCGTCGAGCCAGGCCTGGAAGCTGCCGGCACCGCAGGCGGCCGCCAAGGCGGGCGCGGCTGGTATCGTCAGCACGGCGGATGCGACCAGTGCACGGACGAGACGGATCAGCAGGGGTCGCACCAAAATCATTCGCTCTCGGGGGTGATGACCACGCGGCATGAAATGTCCGTGCCAACCGCGGCCAAAACAAGGCTTGTTCGTTGCCCAACGGGGCGCGGCGACAGTGATGAAGCAATCCGGAACCGTAGCAACGGATTGCTTCACTTCAGGCGTGATCAGACCTGGTTGCGGCGCCGCCACGGAAACAGCGCTGCCGGGAAATCCGCCGCTGAACGCCGCTCACGCGGCGGACGGGGAGAGACCGGCCGCGGGTTGGGATCCGGTGCGATCACTTCGCGGTAAAGGTGCCAGGTGGCATGGCCAAGCAGGGGAATCACGACCGCAAGGCCGAGGAAGGCCGGCAGCGATCCCGCGACCAGCAGCACGGCGACGATCAGGCCCCATGCCGCCATCGGCACCGGGTTTCGTGCCACCGCGCGCATAGACGTTACCATCGCCTCACCAGCGCCAGTATGACGATCGAGCATGAGCGGGAACGAAACCACGCTGATGCACAGCGCCACCACGGCGAACAGGAAGCCGACACCGCAGCCGACGAAGATCAGCCACCATCCCTGCGGCGTCGTCAGCACACGTCGCACAAAGTCCGGAATTTCGGCCGCGGCCTCGTAACCGAAGGCTGCGACATAGATCGCCTCCGCGGTAGTCACCCAGACCACGAACAGCGCCAGCAGCAGCGTGCCGAGCCCGAGCATGGCCCCGAACGATGGCGATCGCAGCACGTCGATCGCATTCCACGCCGACGGCTGCTCGCCGCGCTCGCGCCGGCGGCTCAGTTCATAAAGACCCAGCGCCGCGAACGGGCCGACCAGCGCAAAGCCTGCGGCCAGGGGAAACAGCAGCGGCAACACCGCATAGCCGAGCACCATGCGCGCCAGCACCAATCCGAGCACCGGATAGATCACGCACAGAATGACGGCGTGGCTCGGCACTGCCTTGAAGTCCTCCCAGCCCAGCCGCAACGCCGTATGCAGGTCGGAAAGACCGATGGTTCGGACGATGGGGGCGGCCGCGATCTGCGGCGCGGTCGGGTCGAGAGGTGTCACATCGCTCGGGTATGATGTCGCCATTCGTTGTCTCCCTTCTGGCGACGGTCGGTACGCCCGGCAAGGCGCAATCGGCCGTCTGCGGGAACAATCACGATCAGGCCAGATGCGAAGACAGGGGACCGAGGCTGGCCATGTCGCGACCTGAATCGCAAGCGTACGCCCAATCGATGACGCCGGCGCTCACGGTTCGGTGACTGTCCGCAATGTCGCAGCGCAAACCAGCATGTCATGATGTCGTCACTCCGTTTCCGCGAGGTTGGTTACAGCGCCGCTCTGCCGCATTGGCAGGCATATGCGGGCCGGCTAGGGTGGCTATTGATTACCAGGCAGCGTCATTGAATTGGGAGCAAGCGATGAGCATTTTCGGAAAAATCATGGGCGCCATCTTCGGCTCCAAGGCGACTGCCACGACCGCCGCACCTGCGGCCGGAGGGGCGGCGACCACCAGCGCTTCCGCGAGCGGGAGTGCGCCCGCGAGCAGCAGCGGCGGTTCCGCGGCCACTTCATCGTCGGCGACTGCGGCACCGGCGCAGACCGTCGACGTCGCGGCCATCGTCGACAAGGCGGCTGCCGCAAAGAAGGGCGAAAAGCTCGAATGGCGCACCTCGATCGTCGACCTGATGAAAGCGCTCGACATCGATTCCAGTCTCGCTGCGCGCAAGGAACTTGCGAAGGAGCTTGGCTATGGCGGGGACACGAATGACTCCGCGACCATGAACATCTGGCTGCACAAGCAGGTGATGGCAAAGCTCGCCGCAAATGGTGGCAAGCTGCCGCCCGAGATCAAGCACTAGCGGAAGGCCTGCGGGACATGTCGTTGGATCGTGCGGGGTTGTTCAGCCAGCCTTCGCCAAATCGGCAAATTCCGGGTGCTTGCGCAGATAGTCGGCGACGAAGCCGCAACCGGCGACCACCTTCAGTCCGTCGGCCCGGATGCGCTCCAGCGCACCCTGCACCAGTTGCGTGGCGATACCGCGACCGCGCAACGCGCGCGGCGTCTCGGTATGGGTGATGATGACGGTGCCGGGTGCGAGGCGATAATTGGCGAACGCCATGGCTCCCTCGACATCCAACTCGAATCGGCTGAGGGATTTGTTGTCGCGTACCGGGTTCATGACGAACTCATTGCAGCAAATCGCGGTAGGCGAGGTTCCTTTCGATGAAGGACTTCACGAACGGGCACTGCGCAATCACCTTCAACCCACCGGCACGGACCTGGTCGAGCGCGCCCCTGAGCAATTTAGAGCCGATGCCCTTGCCACCGAGTTCCGGCGGCACCTCGGTGTGGATGAAGGTGATGACGCCGTCAGCCAGCTCATAATAGGTTGCGGCGACGTGGCCATCGACCGCGAGTTCATAGCGGTGTTGCGCCTTGTTGTCGGTGACTTCGCTCATGGCCTCGGCCCTCTGCTTCCGGATCATGCCGGCGGCAGGACCCCTCGCGGCGAGCGCCACCACGGAGGGCGGCACGCCGGAATGCCTTTTACCGCAGACCGGGAAAATGATGCAGGGCGAATTTGCATCGCGTGCGGTCGGCCCTGACCATTAACAAGCGCCCCTGAATCTGGTTCAATTTCCCCGAACGGAGGCCCGCTGGGCCCCGGTCACCGGTGTCCGTCTCGAGAGGGTCAATCCATGAAGCTGATCGCCACATTGCTTGGCGTCGTCCTGCTCGTGATCGCCGCGGTCTATTTCCTCGTCCCGGCGGAGCAATTGCCGAGTTTCTTCCCCGGGCACGAGGCGGGTGTTGCGCATGTGCATACCAAGCATGGCATCGCGGCGGGAGTGGTCGGAATTGTGCTGCTGGCTGCGGGTGTCTGGATGGGACGCAAGTGAGGGACGAGGGCCTGGCAACCGGAATGCGCATGACTGCCCCGTCCGGCGGCGTGACGCGAATGTCGCATCGCGTGATGAATCTGGCGCATCTGCTGACCCAGAATGCCCGCCGGCACGGCGATCGCGTCGGGTTGATCTGGCGCGACCGATCCTGGACTTGGCGCGAGATCGATGGCGCGGTTTCGGCGCTGGCGGCCGCGCTTGCGGCGCGCGGCATCGGCAAGGGCGACCGCATCCTGGTCCATTCCAAGAACGGCGACGAGATGTTTTGGTCGATGTTCGCCGCGTTCCGGCTCGGCGCGGTCTGGGTGCCGACCAATTTTCGGTTGATGCCGGATGAGGTGGCGTGGCTCGCAACTTCCTCGGGCGCCAAGGCCTTTTTGTGCCACGGGGATTTTCCCGATCATGCCGCAGTCGTCACCGCGGCAAGCCCCACGCTCGCTCTGCTGTGGCGGATCGGCGAAGGCAGCTTCGGTGAGACGTCCGTGGGTGAGGCGATCACGGCGCATGCGGGGACGGCGGTCGAGAATGCCAGGGTCGACTACGATGACCCCTGCTGGTTCTTCTTCACCTCGGGCACGACCGGGCGTTCCAAGGCGGCCGTGCTGACCCACGGCCAGATGGCCTTCGTCATCACCAATCACCTGAGCGACCTGATGCCGGGGACGACGGAAAGCGATGCCTCGCTGGTGGTCGCGCCATTGTCGCATGGCGCGGGCGTGCATCAACTCGTGCAAACCGCGCGCGGCGTGCCGACCATTCTGCTGCCCTCGGAGCGGTTCGACATCAACGAGGCGTTCCGGCTGATCGAGGCGCACCGCGTCAGCAACCTCTTCACGGTGCCGACCATCCTGAAGATGATGGTCGAGCATCCCGCGGTCGACCAGTTCGATCACTCCTCGCTGCGCCACGTCATCTACGCCGGTGCGCCGATGTACCGCGAAG
>DASUIA010000178.1:0-3019 GCA_036273255.1 Bradyrhizobium sp. | reverse complement strand
GATGCGGTATTCCTCGCGCAACAGATGGACGACTTTCTGGTCGAAGATCTGCCAGGCGAACATGCCCGGCTGGTTCAGGATCTCGCCGCCGTATTTGGCGTAGGTGTGGCTGTGGAAATCGAGCCCCTCGTCGAGGAAACGCTCGCCGCGCGCGTTGACGACAATGCCGAACGGGTAGTTGTGCTTCTGGAAGCGGTCTCCGACGTCGAGGTCGCCAAAGGGCGGGGCGTTCAGGTCCCAGGCGACGGCGTGCGCGCCCGACCAGTGCCCGGCGACGGCGGCGCCGAGATCCAGCGCCATTTTCAGCCCTTGGCCCGTATTGAACCGCGAGCCGCGCACCTTGGCGAGGTCCCAGTTTGGGCCGAGATAGCGCGCCCGCATCTCGGCATTGGCCTCGAACCCGCCGCAGGCGAGGACCACCGCCTTGGCGCGCAGGTCGTGGAGGCGGCCCTCATGGCGCACCCGCACGCCCTCGACGCCTCGGTCGCCCTGCAACAGACCGATCGCCGGGGTCTCGTAGAGCACCGTGATCCCGTCGCGCGCCGCCCGGGCATGGAGGGCCTGCATCAATTCCTTGCCGCCGCCCCAGATGTGGCAGGCCAGCCCGCCCCAGAATTTGAACTTGCCGTCGACCCGGAACGCCTGCCGGCCGAGGCCGAGCTGGAAACGCACGCCCTTGCCGCGCATCCACACCCCGGTCTCGAAACTGCGGCGGATCAGGATCTCGGTCATGTCCGGGTCGCAGCGATACTGGGTCAGGCGGCCCATATCGTCGAAATACTGCTCCTCGGTATAGGTGCCGAAATCGACGTCCCTGAGCTCGGTCTCGTTCATGTCGGGGATCAGACGCGCGAGATCCTCGGCGCCGCGATAGACGACGCGAAAGGCGCCGCCGGTGAAGGCCGAGTTGCCGGCGCGCGCCTCCTCGGGGGCGATTTCCAGCATCAGCACCCGCGCCCCGTTCTCCTGCGCCGATAAGGCGGCGCAGGTCGCGGCATTGCCGGCCCCGACGACGATGACGTCGAGGTCTTCGCTCCCGCGTATTTCCATGGCTCAATCCTCTGCCGGCTCTGCATCGCCGAGATTGCTTCGTCGCTGCGCTCCTGAAACCTCGGCAATGTAGCATGATCGGGACATCAAGCTGCCACGGCGAGGGGTTGGAGTTGTGCCGCGAAGCCGAGCTTGGCGAGCTGGGCGACCAGACGCTTGGCTTTGGCTTGAGGTGTGCGGCGGTCGAAGTAGTCGGCGCCAAGGTCGCGGTGCGACGCGCCGGATCGCACCATGTGGTAGACGGCGGTGAGGATAGAAGCAGCAACAGCGCAGATCGCCTTCTGCGGCCCGCGCCGGCCGCACAGGCGATGAAACTGCGCGCTATAGTAGCTGTGCTTGGCGCGTTTGGCACCCCAGGCACATTGCACCAGCATGGTCTTGAGCCAAGGAGCACCTTTGCGCAGGCGCGAAGATTTCCGTCTGCCGGCACTCTCGTTCTGGCCGGGGCACAGCCCGGCCCAGGCGATGAGGTGTCCAGCAGTCGGAAAGCGGCTCATGTCGCGGCCGATCTCGGCCAGGATGGCGGTCGCCGACAGGAAGCTGACGCCGGGGATTGCGCACAGGCGAGCGATCAGGTCGCGAAAGGGCGGCTGCCCGTCGGCGGCCTCCTGGTCGCGTGCGATGTGGCCCGCGACCTGCTCATCGATCTGGCGGATCGCCGCATCGAGCGCATCCCATTGCCGCAGATGCAGCTGCAGCAGAAAACGGTGATGCTCGCGCAGCCGGCCATGCAGCGCGTCGTGGAGCACCTTGGGCGACGCCTTGACGCTGCGCTCGGCCAAAGCCGCCAGCCGGTGCGGGTCATGCTCGCCGGCGATCATGGCTTCGATCATCCGCCGGCCGCTCGCCCCCATCAGGTCGCTGAGCACCGCACCGAGCTTGATGTTGGCCTCTTCGAGCGTCTTCTCGATGCGTTGCACATGCCGCGTCTGCTCGCGCACCAGTTGCTTGCGGGTGCGCATCAGCGAGCGCAGTTCCTGGATCTCTTCGGGCGGCACGAAACTCGCCTTGAGCAGCCCGCAGGCCAGCAGATCGGCGATCCACATGGCATCGTTCATGTCCGTCTTGCGCCCAGGCACCTGCTTGATGTGCGCCGGGTTGGCGACAATCAGGGTGAAGTCGCCCTCGCTCAGGATCTTCCACACCGGCGTCCAATACACGCCGGTCGCTTCCATCGCGACATGCGTGACCCGGCTCGCCGTCAACCACCCCAGCAATTCCAACAGACCCTGTGTCGTGGTGGTGAACGTTCGGCATTCGCGCGTTGGCCTGCGGCCGGCCATTACCCGCACGCAGGCCACGACCGTCTCCTTATGGACATCGAGACCGGCCACCCGGCAGTGCATTACCTCCATGCTGTCTCCTCCACACCGATGCCGCCGGGGTGGGAGCCTCCAACAAAGCGAAATCTAACAAGCGCGCTCCGGGGCGTTGCCGCCCGTGGCACCAGTGGGGGTCTTCGAGGCTCCGCGGGTCCAACTCGCAACCGGGCTCTCCGGCTCCAAGGAGCGTCGACCTCTAGCCGACGGCAACACCATCATAGCGCCGCCATAGCGCCGCCGCAGGCCTTCCCGCCGGTTTCATCCAGGGTGGGTCGGCCGATCGCCGGTGATAAACTCGCAATGACATCCTGCGTGTTGTCATTGCGAGCGTAGCGAAGCAATCTCGATGGGGCTTCGGGAGGCGGAAGATGGCCGACGAGACGATACGATTGGCGCGCTATGCGGCGGGACTCCGGTACGAGGACCTGCCCGCATCGGTCGTGCAGCAGGCCAAGGACTGCATCATCGACACCGTCGCTGCGGGGATTTGCGGCAGCGCCTTGCCGTGGAGCCGCATCGTTATCGACTACGCCGCGCGCACCGGGCCCGGCGGCAAATGCCGTATCCTCGGCAGAAGCGGATCGGCGGTCCAGGCCCCGGCTGCGGCGCTCGCCAATGGCGCCCTCGCCCATGCCTTCGAGCTCGAC
>DASUIA010000177.1:0-2226 GCA_036273255.1 Bradyrhizobium sp. | reverse complement strand
GTCGACACCAAGCCGCTGGCGAAGCGCCTGATCCACGATTTCGGCGGCATCGGCCCGCTTCTGTCCGCGAGCGCCGGCCATCTTCGGCGCGAAGGGCTGACCGACCCGACCATCGCCGCACTGAAGATCGCCGAGGCGACGGCGCTTCGGCTGCTCGAAAGCCGGGTCGAGGGCCGGCCGGTTCTGTCGAGCTGGGAAGCGCTCGGCGACTATCTCCACGCCGCAATGGCGCATCGCCATACTGAAGAGGTCCGGATCCTCTTCCTCAACGCCAAGAACATGCTGATCGCCAATGAGGCGCTATGGCAGGGCAGCGTCGACGAAGCCTCGGTTCACGTCCGCGAGGTCATTGCCCGGGCGATCGCGCTCGGCGCAACCGCGCTGATCATCGTCCACAACCACCCGAGCGGCGATCCCTCGCCGAGCCAGCAGGACATCCGCCTGACCCGCGACCTGGCCGAGGCCGGTCGGCACATGAAGGTGACGGTGCACGACCACGTGATCGTCGGCGCGAGCGGCCGCACCAGCATGCGCGCGATGGGGCTGATCTGAGGAGCCGCGAGGTTATCAAAATACTTGAGGCGGGCGGCTGGTCTGTCGTTCGCATTACCGGAAGCCACCATCACTTCCGCCACGCGAAGCAAACCGGAGTCGTAACGGTACCTCACCCGAAGGCTGACCTGCCGATCGGAACGCATCAACATGCGCGCGATGGGTTGATATGATCCATGCGAGATTCAGCCGGAAGACGAGCATGAATGGCGTCAGAAGAGCATTTGCACTGTTTCTTGTGCTGCTCGCCGGTGCAGCCGTCGCCCAGGTCCCGCCTCCGCCTCCGCTCGCCGGGCAAGATGAATTGACCCGACAGCTTGTCGCGGACTTCAAGTCGAAGAACGTCAATGCTTATGCTGCGCTGCTCTCCGATCAGGTGCAGGTCTATGAAGACGGCAAGCTGATCGCGCGCAACAAGCGAGAATGGATGCATCGCTTCGGCCCCGAACTCAGCGCGAAGGGCGTCACGTTCGAACTTACGCCAGGTTTTTCGTCCACAGGACGACTGCTCTTCATTGAATATTTTAACTCGATGGCGAGCTGGGGCCAGACTCCTCCGCCCGACTGTTGCTGGGGCTACAACGCCGTTGCATACGACATCCAAGGCGACAAGATTGTGACCATCCGCCGATTGACCGGCGGCGCAATTCGCCTCGACCCCGATGGCAATCCGCGCTGATCCAAGGTGGATTTTAAAGTTCGCGGCTTCCTTGCCAGCCGCCCTGCTCAGCGCCCTGCGCCGAACGACGCAGTGACGAACATCGGCTTGCCGTCCTTGTTGCCCGGCGGCGAATAGCGGCAGATGAGATAATCCCAGCCCGCGGAGTAGATCGCGCAGCCGACGTGCGTCGTCGTCGGCCACACCATCTGCGTATAATGGGCGATGTCTTCCCAATTGCCGGTGCGGCTGGCGCCCGGAAAGAGATAGCTGCCCGGCTCGAGCAGCTGCCGTTCCTTGCTCCACATACCGACGAGCCCCTCGGGAGACATGGTTCCGTGCCACGCCATCGCCAGATTCTCGCGCTCGCCCGGCCGGCCTTCGCGCGGCGAATGGACAAGGTGGCCAAGGCTGGCGAGCACCGGCCCGTAGGCCGCGGCATGATCGGCAAGCGTCTGGTCCCACTCAAGCGGCGGCGCGCCGACCGCAGCCCGCTCCCTGTTGTGCGCCATGAGGAGCCGCGCGGCGAGCTCTCCGGTCGCGCCTTGTGGTGAGGGTTGGGCGAATGCCGCGCTGCCCGCCAACAGAGCGGCCGAAGCCACAAGGATGCTGAACCTGGTCATCGCCGCAGCATCGCAGGCCAGTCGCTAACTGCCGGTCAGTGCTGTTGGTTAACGAGCTCCATACGAAGTGCAGCCGATGCAGAGAGGTGGCCCCCGATCGACAGGCTTCGTCAGTGCACCGCGCCGGGCGTGACAGATCTGTCCGCGGTCGCCAACACGCCGATGTTGTTCACAACATCCATTCTGACGACACCGCCCTCGTCTCGCCAGAACTGCACGACGTCGCCCGTTGCGTCGACGACAAAAAGGTCCTTCGTAAGCGGGCGCAGCGAGTAGGGCCCTCGACCATCGCGCTGATAAATCAGAGTGCCCCGGTCCATCCGGATCGTTCGTTCACCGTAGCGGCCGACATAACCGGCCAATTGCGCCGCGCTAAGCGACGGTGGATCAACG
>DASUIA010000176.1:0-5855 GCA_036273255.1 Bradyrhizobium sp. | reverse complement strand
ATCCTGTCTTGCGGAAAGGCCTGGCCAATTGCCAAACGTCGACCTTGCTGGCTTGCAAGCAGCTCGAAAACGGCGAGTTCCCTGATAGACCGATCGTTCACGACCCTCGAGTCAAGGCCGCTGTTATCATCGACCCTTATCCGGTGTTCGTCTTTTCTGATGAGAACTTGAAAGGAATAACGGTCCCGATACAATTGTGGAGTTCCGACCCGACACAGAATGCTGATGGTCTATCCGGCTGCTGCGCGGCAGCTATCAATCAAAGGCTGCCGGTAAAGCCGGACTACCATTTCGTAGAAAATGCCAAGCATTTTTCCTTCCTCGCGACCTGCACTCCGAGGGAAACTCAGGCGGCTCCCGCCATCTGTACAGATGCATCGGGTTTTGATCGCGCTGACTTCCACAGGAGGCTTCACGCGGACGTTGTTGCGTTTTTTCGCAAGCATTTCGCTGAAAGCGCTACGCCGTAGCGCAATCCTTGGCGCCTCCGCGCGTCGCCTGCGGATGTCCCGGTTGAATTATAAGTTTTGACCATAGTCTACCCGGCACCGAGGGCGTAGGCGATGTTGTAGGTCGCGAGACTTGCGGCATAGGCGAGCGCCAGCATGTAGGCGAATGTGATCGCCATCCATTTCCAGCTTCCGGTTTCGCGGCGAATGACGGCCAGCGTGGAGGCGCATTGCGGGGCGAAGATATACCAGGCCAGCAGCGACAGCGCCGTCGCCAGGCTCCATTTGGTGGTCAGCACCTGTCCGATCTGTTCCGCGGCTTCCTTGCCGCCCTCGATGGCATAGACGGTCCCGAGCGCGGCAACCGCGACTTCCCGCGCTGCCATGCCCGGGATCAATGCCACCGCGATCTGCCAGTTGAATCCGATCGGGGCGAGCAGCGGCGCCAACCCCTTGCCGATCATGGCGGCGAAGCTGTAGTCGATCGCAGGATCGGTTGCCGCCGCCGGCGGCAGCGGAAACGAGGCCAGAAACCAGATCAGCACCATCATCGAGAAGATCGTGGTGCCGGCCCGCTGCAGGAACATCTTCGCCCTCGTATAGACGCCGATGGCGACGCTGCCGGCGCGCGGTATCTTGTAGTCCGGCAACTCCAGCATGAAGGGCGCCGGCGCGTAGTCACGCAGCATGAAGAACTTGATGACGAAGGACACCAGCAGGGCGCTGGCGATGCCCGCGGCATAGAGCCCAAACATCACCAGCCCCTGCAGATTGACCCAACCCCAGATCAGCCTGGCGGGGATGAAGGCCGAGATGATCAGCGTGTAGACCGGAATCCGCGCCGAGCAGGTCATCAGCGGCGCGATCAGGATGGTGGTCAGGCGGTCGCGGCGGTTGTCGATCACCCGCGTCGCCATGATGCCGGGAATCGCGCAGGCGAAACTCGAGAGCAGCGGTATGAAGGCGCGGCCATGCAGGCCCGCGCCGCCCATGATCCGATCCATCAGGAACGCCGCGCGCGCCATGTAGCCGAAATCTTCCAGCAGCAGGATGAACAGGAAGATGATCATGATCTGCGGCAGGAACACGATGACGCTGCCGACGCCCGAAATGACGCCGTTTTGCAGGAAACTCTGCAGCAGGCCTGCCGGCAGCGTGTCGTGGATCAGTTGACCCAGCGCGGTAAATCCGGACGACAGAAGATTCATGACCGGCTGCGCCCATGCGAACACCGCCTGGAACATCACGAACAGGATCAGCGCCAGGATCGCCAGGCCCCCCACCGGATGCAGCACCACGGCATCGATCCTCGCCGTCCAGGTGTCGGGCCGGGTCGGCAGGCTGATGGTCGCCGCGATGATGCGATCGGCCTCGCGCTGGGTGGCGCGCAATTCGGCGACCGTCAGCGGCTGCCAGCGGTTTTGCTCCGTTTGGACCGGTGCCTGCGCCGCCATTTCGTCGGTTCGCCGCAACAACTCGGCAGTGCCCCCCTTGCGTACGGCAATCGAGGTGACGACCGGCACGCCGAGGGCTTCGGACAGCCGCGCCACGTCGACGGTGACGCCGCGGCGGGTGGCGATGTCAAACATGTTGAGCACCAGCATCAGCGGCCGGCCGGTGCGCTTGAGTTCGAGGACGAGACGGATGGTCAGCCGCAGATTGGTGGAGTCGGCGACGCAGAGCACGAGGTCCGGCACGGCTTCGCCGGGGGTGCGCCCGAGCACCACGTCGCGCGTGATCTCTTCATCCGGGCTGCGGCCGCGCAGCGAATAGGTGCCGGGCAAATCGAGCAGCGAAACCTGCCGTCCCAGCGGCGTGACGAATCCGCCTTGCTTGCGCTCCACGGTCACGCCGGGATAGTTCGCGACTTTCTGGCGGCTGCCGGTCAGCGCATTGAACAGCGAGGTCTTGCCGCTGTTTGGCGTGCCCACCAGGGCGAGGTGCATCAACGGGGCTTCCATCGCGCTGTACCGCCCGTCAGGCAACGATCACGGCCATCGCCTCGCGCCGGCGGACAGCGATGGTGACATTCTCGACCCGGACCGCGATCGGATCCCGACCGATCACGCCCTCATGCAGCACCTCGACCTTCGCGCCCTCGACGAAGCCAAGCTCGATCAGTCGGCTTTCGAGTTCATGGGCCGACAGGGCCGAGCCTGCATCGCCGGCGGCGATGTGCTGGATCACGCCGCGATAGCCGCGCGCAGCCAATCCCAGCGGCAGTCGCGGGCGCGCGTCGTTTCCTTGCTGGCTGCTCATGGCCTGTCTTTCCAATGGCGGATCGATAGGTCAAGCGCAGCAAGCGAAATACGGCTTTACCTTAGAGCGATTATAAACAAACGTGATGTCCGGCGAAGAGCAGCAGGCTTCAGTCCTGCGGTTTGGTATCCGGCGCGGCGGACAGCGCGCGGGTCCGAAAATAGTCGAGAACAAAAAGCCTGATGGCGGAAGAAAGATTGCCTTGCTGGCGGGTGCTGTCGATTTCGCCGACCAGTTCCGACAGCGTCATGTCGCGAAGCCCTGAGATCTCCTTCATGCCATTCCAGAACGCCTCTTCGAGGCTGACGCTGGTCTTGTGACCGGCGACCACGATCGAGCGCTTCACGACGGGTGATTTCACGACGCGTCCTCGCCGTCGATCCGGTGCTGATCCAGCAATTGCCTGTCGCGGCTGGCGCGCCGTTCATCGAGATTGCGTTCGGATTTGGTGCGGCCGAAACGCGCCCGATTGGTTTCAGCCTGTTGCTGCGACCTCTGGCGCTCGTTGCGCTTCTTGACTCGTCTCAGGTTGACGACGTCCCCCATGCCAGTCTCCGTCATCCGGCGAAATGGGAGCGTGCGACATTTTCACGGTGGCGTGAGGGGTCGCGATGGGCCGGCTCGATTGTCATTCAGAAGTCCTCGCAAGTAGCCCTCTGATAGCACCAAAAAGCGTTCCGCCCCCCGCGAAATCAGGTTTGTTGTGCTCTAGCATGCGGTCGCGCAAATGCGATAGCGGATCGATGTTATTCTTTAGCCGTTATGAGGCATAATTATATCGGCGCGCGCGGTTTCACCGGCTGTCCGCGTGGCGATCAGCCGGGATGGGTCATCTTGTCTGGTTTCACCAGCCGATCGAATTCGGCCGGCGTGACCAGGCCGAGCCGGGTAGCCTCTTCCTTCAACGTGGTACCACGGGCATGTGCGGACTTTGCGACCTTTGCCGCGTTGTCGTAGCCGATTTTTGGCGCCAGCGCCGTCACCAGCATCAGTGAGCGTTCCATCAGTTCCCGGATTCGCTTCTCGTCGGCGCGAATACCCTCGACGCAATGCTCGGTGAATGAACGCGTGACGTCGGACAGCAATTGTATGGAATGCATCATACAATATGCCAGAACCGGCTTGTACACGTTCAGTTCAAAATGGCCCTGGCTGCCGGCGACGGTGATGGCGGTGTGGTTGCCGAACACCTGGCAGCACACCATGGTCACGGCCTCGCACTGCGTCGGGTTGACCTTGCCCGGCATGATCGACGAGCCGGGCTCGTTTTCCGGCAGGATCAATTCGCCGAGGCCGGAACGCGGGCCGGAACCGAGGAATCGGATGTCGTTCGCAATCTTGAACAGGCCGGTCGCCACCGAATTGATCGCGCCGTGGACGAAGACGTAGGCATCGTTGGAGGCGAGCGCCTCGAACTTGTTGGCGGCGCTGGTGAAGGGCAGCCTGGTCATTCGGGCGACGTGCCTGGCGAACATCCGCGCGAATTTCGGTTTCGAGTTGAGGCCGGTACCCACCGCGGTGCCGCCTTGCGCCAGCGGGTACAGATCCCTGACCGCCGCGCGCAGCCGGCCGATGCCGCTCTCGACCTGCGCGGCGTAGCCGGAAAATTCCTGTCCGAGCGTCAGCGGGGTCGCGTCCTGGGTGTGGGTCCGGCCGATCTTGACGATTCCCGCGAACGCCTTTTCCTTGTTGCGAAGCGCGCGGTGAAGCTTGTCGAGCGCCGGAAGCAGATCGGCGAGAATCCGCATCGCCGCCGCGATGTGCATCGCGGTCGGAAACGAGTCGTTCGACGACTGGCTCATATTGACGTGATCGTTCGGATGCACCGGCTGCTTGGCGCCGAGCTTGCCGCCCAGCATTTCGTTGGCGCGATTGGCGATCACCTCGTTGAGGTTCATGTTGGTTTGCGTGCCGGACCCCGTCTGCCAGACCACCAGCGGAAAGTGCCCGTCGAGCTTGCCGTCGATCACCTCGCGCGCGGCGCGGATGATGGCGCCGGCGCGGCGCCGGTCGAGCAGTCCGAGTTCGCGATTCGTCTCGGCGGCAGCAAGCTTGACCATGCCGAGCGCATGAACGATCGGCATCGGCATCCGCTGATCACCGATGCGGAAATTTCGCCGCGACCGTTCGGTCTGGGCACCCCAGTAGCGATCGGCGGCAACCTCGATCGGGCCGAAGCTGTCGGTCTCGGAGCGGGTGGAACCGGGTCGCGAGGCGGGGGTCGATCGAGCCATGAGCAGGGTCCGTTACGCGATCGATCATTTCTTGCGGAAGCGATCCAGCCGCACGACCTCGGCGCCCTCATTCGGCTTGGCCGGCTCGGGCGTTTCTTTCGCGGCCGGCTCGGCCGCGTTCAGCGCGGGGAGGGGAGCCGGCGCCGGGGCTGCCGGCAGATTTGCCGCGGGGTTTTCCGCCGCGGTGTCGGAGGTCTCGAACTGCAGGCCGAACTGCACCGAGGGGTCGAAGAAGCTCTTGATGGAGCTGAATGGAACCACCAGCCGCTCGGGAACGCCGCCGAACGACAGGCCGACTTCGAAGCGATCCTCGGTCACCGTGAGGTCCCAGAATTGATGCTGGAGGATGATGGTCATTTCTTCCGGATATTGCGCGAGCAGCCGTGGCGACAGCTTGACGCCGGCGGCGGTCGACAGAAACGTAATGAAGAAATGATGGTCGCCGGGCAGGCCGTGTTCGGCAGCGTCGGTCAGGACGCGGCGCAACACCCCGCGCAATGCGTCGCGCGCCAGCACGTCGTATCGGATATGATCGGTCGCCATGGATCGTCCTGTCGCGTTCAGATGCAGCCGGCGGATCAGCGGCGTGTTCATGGACCCGACTCGCGCCATCGCCGCATGGTACTCCGGCGGCGGCCCGCGGTCAGCAGGCATCCCGCTGCCGGTCGAAATTGCGGCAAAAACGCGCGGTCAGGCAAAATGAGTGGAGGCTTCTGTTGCCAGGTGCCTCCGAACCCCGCCTAACGGAGCTTAACCCGCCAGGACTTCAGATTTGGTCTTTCAAACTGCGTTACGCAGCCTGAGCAACCGGAGCATAGTTGTCGTTTGCAACTATTGCATAGCCCGATAACGGCGGAACCATACCGAGAAAAAACACGCCCTTTACGCCCTCGTCGATCCTGTTTCGCCCCCG
>DASUIA010000175.1:0-3750 GCA_036273255.1 Bradyrhizobium sp. | reverse complement strand
CCTTCACTTGGTGACAATCTCGCGTTCGAGCGCGCTCACAATGCGGGCGAAGTTGACCAGGCTTTCGCCGCCTCCGAAGAGATCGTGGAGGCCGAGTTCGTTTTTGGTCGTCATACTGGCGTGACGCTTGAAGCACGCTCGATCGTGGCGGATTGGAATGCAGGCGAGGCACGGCTCACGATCTATCAGGGCACGCAGGCGCCGCACATGGTGCAAAACATCGCGGCTTTGCATCTCGGTCTGGAAGAACGACAGGTGCGCGTCGTCTGCAAGGACGTCGGCGGCTCTTTCGGCATCAAGGTTCACATCTATGCCGACGAGATGGCGACCTATGCACTTTCGAAGCTGCTGAGCCGCCCGATCAAGTTCGTCGCCGACCGCGTAGAAAGCTTCAACACCGATATTCATGCCCGCGACCACTGCTGCAAGGGCAAGATCGGGGTCAAACGCGACGGTACGATTACCGCGTTCGAGATCGACGACCTCACGGGTATCGGACCCTATTCGATGTATCCGCGCACCAGCGCGATTGAGGCCAATCAGGTCGTCAACCTCGTCGGTGGACCTTACACCACGAAGAACTACCGCGCGCACGCCCGCGTCGTCTTCCAGAACAAGAACGTGATGTGTCAGTATCGTGCTGTTGGGCACCCAATCGCGTGTTCGATAACGGAGGGGCTGGTCGATCTCGCAGCCACGCGGATCGGAATGGATCCGGTCGACATCCGCCGTCGTAATCTTGTTGCCGACGACGGCTATCCATGCGGCTCGCCGGCGGGTCTGAAGTTTGAGCGATTGTCGCACCATGCTTCGCTGGAAAAGCTTCTGGGGATGATGGACTATGATCGCTTGCGCACGGAGCAGGCGGAGTTTCGCGCAAAGGGCGTTCATCGCGGTATCGGTATCGCGAGCTTTATTGAGGTTACCAATCCGAGCGCCGCGTTTTACGGCGTTGGGGGTGCGAAGATTTCATCACAAGACGGTGTTGCCTTGCGCCTGGATGCCCAAGGCTCGGTGATCTGCCAGACCAGCATCACCGAGCAGGGACAGGGTTCGGAATCGCTCACTGCGCAAATCGTCGGAAGTGTGCTGGGCGTCTCGATGGACCGCGTTCGCGTCATTCTCGGTGATACCGACAACACGCCCTATGGCGGCGGGACCTGGGCGTCGCGCGGTGCCGGGATCGGCGGAGAAGCTGCGTTGCAGGCAGCCAAGATACTACGCAGGAACATCCTGGATGTCGCCGCCGCGATCCTGCAGTCGACGCCAGCCGAGCTCGATATCGTCGGCAATGCGGTCGTGAATGCGGGCGATGGCGTGCAGCGCATCGAGCTGAAGGAATTGTCGCGGATCGTCTATTTCCGGCCTGACACATTGCCACCCGGCATCCAGCCGGAGCTGATGGCGACGCGGCATTTCGTGCCGCGCGAATATCCCTTTGCCTTTACCAACGGTGTGCAGGCGTCGTGGCTGGAGGTCGATACCGAGACCGGATTCATCAAATTGCTCAAGCATTGGGTGGTCGAGGATTGCGGTACCATCATCAATCCGCAGCTGGTCGACGAACAAATCAGGGGCGGTGTCGTGCAGGGGCTGGGCGCAGCGCTGTTCGAGAAGTGCATCTACGACGAGCGCGGCCAGCTCACCAATGCCAATATGGCCGACTACCTCGTTCCGATGTCCGGCGAAATGCCCGACATCGATGTCGGCCACGTGGTGTCACCGACGGCGGAGAGCGAACTTGGCGCCAAGGGTGCGGGCGAGGCCGGGACGGCCGGTGCGGCCGCGGCGGTCTCCAATGCCGTGAACGACGCGCTGAAGCCATTTGACGTCGTCATCACCGAGATTCCACTCACACCGCAGGTCGTCCTGACGGCGCTGGGCAAAATCTGAACGCGCCAGGTCTATTCCGCTGCGCTCGCGATTGCGCCGGCCTGCCGGGTCGTAACCACCACCTTGATCGCGTCCTCGACGCGTTCGCGGGCATAGCGCAAAGCGGTCGGCAGGTCGGCCAGCGGGAAGGTATGGGTGTGAATCCTGGTGGCGTCGAATCGTTTTTCCGCCATCAGCTCCATCGCGCGATGGGTGGCGCTGCGGCCCTCGCCGCGGATGCCGTAGAGGTAGATGTTGTTGCGCACGAGATGGGCGATGTTGGTCGTGACCGGCTCATGCGGGAATGCGGCAAGACAGATCTTGCCGCCGCGATTGGTCATGTGAATCGCCTGATCGATGGTGGCTTTCGAGCCCGCGCATTCGATCACATAGTCCGCCCCGATTCCGCCGGTGAGCTGCTTGACGATATCGACGGGATTCTCAATGCCGACATTGATGACGCGGTCCGCGCCCAATTCCTTGCCGATCGCAAGGCGCTTATCGCGCGTTCCCGTCAGCACCACCGGGCTCGCGCCGAGCGCCTTGGCTACCGCCACCGCAAGCAGCCCGATCGGGCCCGGGCCAATCACCACCACGCTCTCGCCAGCGACCAGGCCGCCCAGTTCGGTGAGGCCGTACATCGCCGTTCCGGCGGTGACGACCAGCGTTGCCTCCGAATCGCTCATGCTGTCCGGCACCGGAATGATCGTATTGACGTGATTGACCGCGTATTCGGCAAACCCGCCGTCGGTAGTGAATCCGTTGGCGCGGTGACCCTTCTCCGGTTTGCCGTAGTTCAGGCATGAGGTGTACATGCCCATGCGGCAGCGCTTGCATTGGCCGCAACCGGCGTGAATCTCGACGGTGACGCGCTGGCCGATCTTGAACTCGTCGACATGGGGCCCAAGCGCCGCCACCGTGCCCATATATTCATGGCCTGGCGTGAAATTCTTGTTGAAGGGCAGGCCCCCCTGGATGCTGGCCGGTGAACCCCGATGGATGATTTCGAGATCGGTTGCGCAAATTGCCACTGCATCGATGCGAACGAGAACCTCGGCGCGCCGCGGTACCGGCGTCGGCTTTTCGCGCAAGAGCAGCTCATCGGGGCCGCCGAGCACCCAGGCTTTCATCTGGTCCGGAATCGGAAGTTCGGGGGACGTCTTGACGCCGGCGGGGTTATACATGGCAGCGTTTCTCTGGATGTGGAGGCCTTGATGCGCGGGGTAGTTCTAACCCTCCTTCGGCCAGCCGCAATCGGTATCTCTTGTGTATCCGCCCCTACCGCGCATCCGCAACGGCTACTTCGGCCGTGCGGCTGCGTTCCTCCGAAGACAACGTCAGCGCGCCAAATCGAGGCGATCAAAGGCTGGTCTGGATCAACCGAAGAACGATCCCCGGTTCGAGTAGATGCGCGACTCCTGGACGGTCGAGGTTAGCCGGCCTTTGCGGCGGACAGTTTGTAGATTTCGAGCGCGTCGACATCCGCACCCCGGGCGGCCTTGCCCAATCTGAAGATTTGTCCGGCAAGCGTTGCCATCGGCACAGGCGTCGAGCTGGCCTGGGCAATTTGGGCCACCGCATCCAGATCCTTCAGCATCGTGGCGATGTTGCCCAGCGGTGGCGAATGGATGCCGTGCACCATCCCTGCCGGATCAGGCGAATACAAGCGCTGCGTCAATGGCTTGCCTGATTGTTTGAACCATGAAAGGCTTATGGCCGAAAACGAGGGCCCTCAGGCGATGTGGGCAGAAACAGCGGGAGCGGGGATGATGCGGACGGCTTCGAAATGGACTTTGGCAGCGTCAATGGCGGCATCCGTTCTTGCCGGCGCGAGCGCGTCGCAGGCGCAGCAGACGATCCGCGTCGGCTGGACCATTC
>DASUIA010000174.1:0-18402 GCA_036273255.1 Bradyrhizobium sp. | reverse complement strand
CGGTCCCAATTCCGGATCGCCAAACAGCGCGTCGGTGACGATCACTTCGTGGGGGTTGATGCGCGCCAGCGTCGCGGCCAGTTCGCCGCTCGAACATTCGGTGACGATGAATTCGGAGGTCGAGATGTCGATCCAGGCAAGCCCGATGCGGTCGCTGCCGGCGGATGAACGGGCGCGGGCGATCGCCAGCAGATAGTTGTTGGCCCTCGCGTCCAGCAGCGTGTCTTCTGTCAGCGTGCCCGGCGTCACCAGCCGCACCACATCGCGGCGGACCACGCTCTTGTTGCCGCGCGCCCTCGCTGCCGCGGGATCCTCCATCTGCTCGCAGACCGCGACGCGGTGGCCCTGCGCGATCAGGCGATGCAGGTAGTCGTCCGAGCGTTCCACCGGCACCCCGCACATCGGGATATCGGCGCCCTGATGCTTGCCGCGTTTGGTGAGCATGATGCCAAGCGCCTTCGAGGCGATTTCAGCGTCCTCGAAGAACAGCTCGTAGAAATCGCCCATCCGGTAGAACAGCAGCAGGCCGGGATGGGCGGCCTTGATCTCGAGATATTGTTCCATCATCGGTGTCACCCGCGCCGGTGCGTCGGAGGCCGGCACCGCGTCGGATGGGATGGGGATGGAGGGCTGGATCGTCATCGGGGGCGCAAAGTACAAAGTTTCGCCGGCTGCTCCTAACGGTTTGCCGTGGCAATCCCTGTTTTCCACGCTCTCGGCGTCACCGTGCCGATGTCCCCAGCCCTGCGGGCATAACGGACCACGCACGAAAGCGCCACTGCCGGGGTTGCGATCAATTGACCTGTCGCAAAGGCGCTCCTAAAAAGTCGCCATCCACTCGCGAGGTCCGGTGCGGGAACGGCACCCAGGGAGAGACTCAATGCGCGACGTATTTGTGTGTGATGCGGTGAGGACCCCGATCGGCCGTTTTGGCGGCGCGCTGGCCAAGGTGCGCACCGACGATCTGGCGGCGGCGCCGATCAAGGCGCTGGTGGCGCGGCACGCCGGGCTCGACTGGTCCGCGGTCGACGAGGTTTATCTCGGCTGCGCCAACCAGGCCGGCGAGGACAACCGCAACGTGGCGCGGATGGCGCTGTTGCTGGCGGGTCTTCCGGATTCGGTTCCCGGCCAGACGCTGAACCGCCTGTGCGCCTCGGGGCTCGACGCGGTCGGCGCTGCCGGGCGCGCGATCCGCGCCGGCGAGATCGATTTCGCGATCGCCGGCGGCGTCGAATCGATGACGCGGGCGCCGTTCGTGATGGGCAAGGCGGCGGAGGCATTTTCCCGCTCCGCCGATATTTTCGACACCACCATCGGCTGGCGCTTCATCAACCCGCTGATGAAGGCGCAATACGGCGTCGACGCCATGCCCGAGACCGGCGAGAACGTCGCCGAGGAATTCCAGGTCTCGCGGGCGGACCAGGACGCGTTCGCGATCCGCTCGCAGCGGCGCGCCGGCCAAGCCATCGCTTCCGGCTATTTTGCCGAGGAGATCACGCCGATCTCGGTTCCCGGCGGCAAGGCCGGCCCCACCACGGTCGACAAGGACGAACATCCGCGCCCCGAAACCACGCTCGAGGGACTGGCCAGGCTGAAACCGATCGTGCGCAATCCCGGTACCGTGACCGCCGGCAATGCTTCCGGCGTCAATGACGGTGCGGCCGCGATGTTGCTCGCCTCGGAAGCGGCCGTGAAGAAGCACGGGTTGACGCCGCGCGCCCGAATTCTCGGTCTCGCCTCGGCCGCGGTGCCGCCGCGCATCATGGGCATCGGTCCGGTGCCGGCGACCCGCAAGCTGATGGAGCGGCTCGGCCTCAAGATCGGCGATTTCGACCTGATCGAGCTCAACGAGGCCTTCGCCTCGCAGGGCATTGCCTGCCTTCGCCAACTCGGCGTCCAGGAAGATGCCGATTTCGTCAATCCGCACGGCGGCGCCATCGCGCTCGGTCACCCCCTCGGCATGAGCGGTGCGCGGCTCGCAATGACCGCGGTGCATGGCATGGAAAAGCGCGGCGGCAAGCGTGCGCTTGCCACCATGTGCGTCGGCGTCGGCCAAGGCGTCGCGATGGCCATCGAGAAGCTGAACTGAGCCGCCCAAGCGTCATTGCGAGGAGCGTCAGCGACGAAGCAATCCAGTCTTGCTGCGGTATGGATTGCTTCGCTTCGCTTCGCTCGTAATGACGGACGTCCCGGAGGATACACCATGACCCTGATCTATCCCGTTGCAAGCAACGCCGCGCATCCGGCGCGGTTGTCGCCGGCTTATCGCAGCACCATCAAGCGGTCGCCGCAGAAGCCGCTGATCCCGATGCGTCACACCTTGTCGGAGCTGACCGGCCCGGTATACGGCCACGAGACCGTGCGCGAGAACGATCATGATCTCACCATCCAGCACGAGGGTGAGCCGCTGGGCGAGCGCATCATCGTCCACGGCCATGTGCTGGACGAGGATGGCCGCGGCGTCCCGCATGCCCTGATCGAACTGTGGCAGGCCAACGCCTGCGGCCGGTACATTCACGTGATCGACCGGCATCCGGCGCCGCTCGATCCGAATTTCACCGGGGCGGGACGCGCGCAAACCAATGCCGACGGCTACTACAAATTCATCACCGTCAAGCCCGGCGCCTATCCATGGGGCAATCATCACAACGCCTGGCGACCGGCGCACATTCATTTCTCGGTGTTCGGCCACGCCTTCATCTCGCGGCTGGTGACGCAGATGTATTTTCCCGGCGATCCCTTGTTCGAGTTCGATCCGATCTTCAATTCGGTGCCGGACGAGAAGGCGCGGATGCGGATGGTATCCTCCTTCGACATGGAGAATACCCAGCCGGAATGGGCGCTGTGCTACCGCTTCAACATTGTGCTGCGCGGGCGCAATGCCACGCCGATGGAGACGAAATAGTGCCGGGAAGCATCGAAAAAGGCATCACGCCATCGCAGACCGTCGGCCCGTTCTTCAAATACGGGCTGACGCCGAACGGCCAGTACGACTGGAACGACGCCTTCACCAGCAATCTCGTCACCCCGGATGTCTCGGGCGAGCGCATTCGCGTCGAGGGCCGGGTGTTCGACGGCGACGGCCAGCCGGTGGGCGATTGCATGCTGGAGATCTGGCAGGCCGATGCGCAGGGGCGGTTTTCCGATCCGCAAGACAAGCGCGCGCTGCCGAATTCCAGCTTCCGGGGATTCGGCCGCTGCGGCACCGACCCGAACGGCACTTATGCGTTCGATACCATCCGGCCGGGCAGGGTGCCGGATCCCGACGGCAAGCCGCAGGCGCCGCATCTCCTGGTCGCGATCTTCGCGCGCGGCATGCTGCTGCATCTCCATACCCGGATCTATTTCGACGGCGAGGCGGCCAATGAGGCCGACCCGGTGCTGGCGCTGGTGCCCGCGGAGCGCCGCGGCACGCTCGTCGCCACGCGTCACAAGGGCTCAGGGAACGCGGTCTACCATTTCGACATCCGCCTGCAGGGCGACAACGAAACCGTGTTCTTCGAGCTGTGAGTACGGCCTGTCATGGCCGGGCTTGACCCGGCCATCCATCCCTACGGAAAAATGCACCCTGCGAAGGTTGATGGATACGCGGGTCAAGCCCGCGTATGACAAACCGGTAGATGTCGAGAGATCGCAGCTCTACTCGATCACGGCATGATCCGGCGCTGCCGACTGCTTGCGCAGCGCGGCCTTGGTCGAACCGATCATGATCGCGAGCGGGATCGAGCCCAGGATGAACATCATCACCAGCTGGTAGTCGTGCGAGAAGGCGATGATCTGCGCCTGGATGCCCACCAGCGCGTCGGCCAGTGCGCGGCCGCCGTCGGAGTTGAGGTCGATCATGCGGCGGACGTCGGGCATCTGCAGCGCGTGGTTGAACGGATTGATGTGCTCGGACAGCACGGCATAGATGCGGCGGCCGCCTTCGGTGAGCTGCGCAATGACGATCGAGATGCCGATCGAACTCGCGACATTGCGCATCAGCGTCAGCATCGAGGTGCCGTCGGTCCGCAGATGGTTGGGCAGCGTCAGGAACGCCACCGTGCTCAACGGCACGAACACCAGCCCGAAGCCGAATCCCTGCAGGATGCTGATGGTCACGATCTCGGGAACGCCGGTCTGGTCGGTCCAGCCGGTCATGTAGAACAGCGACAGCCCGGTCAGGCTCAGCCCGGTCACGATCAGCGTGCGCGCCTCGATGTAGCGCATCAGGCGGCCGACCAGCATCATGGCGACGAAGGTGCCGGAGCCGCGGGTCGCCAGCAACAACCCCGCGGTGATGATCGGGTAGCCGATGACGTTCTGCAGATAGGGCGACGACAGCGCCATGGTCGAGTACAGCACCAGTCCCATCACCGCCATGAACACGCAGCCGCCGACGAAATTGCGGTCCTTGAAGATGGCGAACTGGATGAACGGCCTGGTGGTCGTGAACGAATGCGCGAAGAAATAATAGAAGCCGACCGCCGAGATGATGAATTCGGCCATGATCTCGCTGGATTCCAGCCAGCCGAGCTGCTCGCCGCGGTCGAGCGCGATCTGCAGCGAACCGATGGCGACGGCGAGCGCGGCAAAGCCGAACCAGTCGAAGCGCAGCTCGAGATTCTTCCGGGTCTCGTCCATGAATACCAAGAGGCCGAGCACGGTGAAGATGCCGAACGGCAGGTTGACGAAGAACACCCAGTGCCAGGAATAGGTCTCGGTCAGCCAGGCGCCGAGCGACGGTCCCATGATCGGGCCCATCATCACGCCCATGCCCCAGATCGACATCGCCTTGGCGCGCTCATGCAGCGCGTAGGTATCGAGCATCACGGCCTGCGACAGCGGCACCAGCGCGGCGCCGAACACGCCCTGCAGCAGGCGGAACAGCACCATCTGATTGATGTCCTGGGCAAGCCCGCACAGCACCGAGGCCACCGTGAAGCCGCCGGAGCACAGGATGAAGATGCGCTTGCGGCCGAAGCGGTTGGCGATCCAGCCGACCGGCGCGGTCATGATCGCGGCGGCGACGATGTAGGAGGTCAGCACCCAGTTGATCTGGTCCTGCGATGCCGACAGGCTGCCCTGCATGTAGGGCAGCGCGACATTGGCGATGGTGGTGTCCAGCGCCTGCATGATGGTCGCGGTCATGGCGCAGATCGTCACCATGTTCCGGCGCAGGCCGGGAACGGCGATCGGGGCTGCGGCCGTCGTGTTCATGGTCAGTCCCGGCTTGCCGCCGCCGGCAGGAAGCCGAGCAGGCTGGCGAGCGACCGGCGATGGTGGGTATCGATCGTGGTGTAGGCGCTCATGCCGGCTTTCAGCTTCTGGACGTATTTGTCGCCGTTGTCGAAATAGATCCGCACCGGGACGCGCTGCACCACCTTGACGAAGTTGCCGGTGGCGTTCTGCGGCGGCAGGATCGCGAACTGTGCGCCGGTGCCGGGGCTCAGCGACCCGATGGTGCCCTTGAAGACATGATCCGGGAAGGCATCGACGTCGATGTCGACGCTCTGCCCCACCGCGACATAGGTGAAGTCCGATTCCTTCAGGTTGGCGTCGACCCAGGGCTTGGCGGTGTCGATCACGCTGAATACCGGGGTGCCGGCGACGACGAAGCGGCCGAGCTGGATCTGGTCGACCTGGGTCGCAATGCCGCTCATCGGCGCGCGCATCACGGTATGATCGAGATTGCGCTCGGCCTGGGCCAGCGCCGCCTTGGCCTGGTCATAGGGCGGGAACTGCTCGAGCGGCAGGTCGGGATCGCCGAGCAACTGGGTCTTGGCCGTGGAGAGCTGCTGCTTGAGGAATTGCAGTTGCGCGCTGGCCGTGACCAGCGCGGTCGACGCATTGTCGAGGTCGAGCTGGGAGCCATAATTGCTCTTGACCAAAGTCGACTTGCGATCGACGTCGCGCTGCTTGAGATCGACACCGCGCTGCGCGAGGTCGAGCATCTGGTCGTAGATCTTGATGTTGGCCTTCAGGTTGTCATAGGTGGTGCGGGTCTGCTCCAGCGTGGCCTTGGCCTGCTGCACCGCGAGGCGGAATGGCACCGGATCGATCTCGAACAGCACGTCGCCTTCGTTGACCTGCTGCCCTTCACGCACCACGACCTTTTCGATCTTGCCGGAGATGTCCGGCGTGATCAGCACCTTCTGCGCACCGACATAGGCGTCGTCGGTGGTCACGTAACGGCCGCCGTTGAGATAGAAGGTCAGCCCGCCGACCACGGCGAGCAGCGGCAGCACCACCAGCAGAAGCGGCCGCCGGAAGCGCCGCATGCCGGCCATCAGCCGGCGGCGCGGCTGCGCGGCGATCTTTTCGCGCGGCGCAGCCGGACTGCCCTTCTGCTCGGGCGGAAATTTGAGGACGGGATCAGCCATATCGTTGTTCTTTCTTGCCAGGTTCGCCGGCCGGATTCTGGATCGCGTGGCGCACATTTTCCTTGATCGCCTCGAGCTGCGCGAGCAGGCGATGCGCGTCGGACGGGTTGATGCCTTCGAGCGCGGTGGCGGTCAGTTCGGAGCGCAGGCCGCTCAATTTTCCGAGCAGCGGCCGCGCCGCCTTGCGCAGATAGAGTCGGTTGACGCGGCGGTCGGTGTCGTCGCCGCGGCGCTCGATCCAGCCATGGTCACAGAGTCGATCGATCAACCGGGTCAGCGTGATCGGCTGCATTTCCATCTGCTCGGCGAGTTCCGACTGCTTGAGGCCCTCGGTGCGCTCAACCTTGGCCAGCACGGCCCATTGGGCGCGGGTAATGCCGAAGCGCGCGGCCTGCTTGTCGGCGTAAAGCCGCACCAGCCGCTGCAGTTCACCAAGCGTGAACAGGAAGTTCATATCCACGGGGCCGCGGGTCATCCTCGCCTCCATAAGCCTCCGATATAATAAGCAAGCTTATGAATTAATGATGGCGGGCAAATGGAAACCAGACCCGCCGAAAGCACATGGCTGGCGGCCCGGCGGCCGGAACCGGCCGGCCGGGATTGGGGAATTTTCGTCAAGATGCTACACCACTCCGGCATGACCGCGACCCGACCGACCTTTCCCGCGCCTGACCATGATCATGACCGCTGCACCGCGGACGCGCTCGGCCATGCCGAACGGGTGTGCGCGCGGCGGTCCCAGAAATTCACGCCGATTCGCCGCCAGGTGCTGCAGGCGCTGCTGTCCAGCCACCGTCCGCTCGGTGCCTACGAGGTGATCGACGAATTGGCCCGCTCGATGCCGCGGCCGGCGCCGATCACGGTGTACCGCGCGCTCGAATTCCTGATGGAGAACGGCCTCGTTCACCGCATCGAAAGCCGCAATGCGTATCTCGCCTGTGCCCACGACCATGATGCCGCGGCGATGGTGGCATTCCTGATCTGCGAACATTGCGGTTCGGTCGGCGAAATTCCCGCGGTGCCGATGGTGCAGGGGCTCAACGCGGCGGCGCGCGCCAGCGGCTTTGCACCAAAGCTCTCCGTCGTCGAAATCACCGGCACCTGCGCGCACTGCCAGAAATAACAAGACGGCGACAAGCCGGTTACCGAGGTTCCATGGCCGAGCAAATGACCTCTTCCGCCGGGCGACCGCTGAGCCCGGGCGCCGCCGCATTGATGCTGCTGCTGTGCCTGAGCTGGGGATTCAACCAGATCGCCATCAAGCTCGCGCTGCCGGACATCCCGCCGATGCTGCAGGCGACGATCCGCTCGGCCGGCGCCTTGCCGGTGCTGCTGCTGGTCGCGTGGCTGCGCGGCGTGAAGCTGTTCGAACGCGACGGCACACTGGGCGCGGGCCTGTTTGCCGGGCTGCTGTTCGGACTCGAATTCGTGCTGATCTATCGCGGGTTGCTGCTGACCACGGCATCTCGCGCGGTGGTGTTTCTCTATACCGCGCCGTTTTTCGTGGCGCTGGGTTCCTATCAGTTTCTCGGCGAGCGGCTGCGCGCCTCGCAATGGGGCGGCCTCGCCCTGAGCTTCTCCGGGGTGGCGCTGGCAATCGGCTTCCCGCAGGCCAATGTCGACGCCAAGGTGCTGTGGGGCGACCTGATGGTGGTGGGCGGCGGCGCGATGTGGGCGGCGACGACCCTGGTTGCCAAGGGCACCGCGCTGCGCAGCGCAGCCCCCGAAAAGGCATTGGGCTACCAGGTGGCGCTGTCGGTGCCGATCCTCGCCTTTGCGGCATGGATTTCCGGCGAAACCCTGATCCGGTTCCCCGGGGCTCTGGCGCTGTCGCTGGTGGTCTATCAGGCGATCTGGGTGGTCGGATTGACGTTTCTGATCTGGTTTGCGCTGGTGCAGGCCTATTCTGCCAGCAAATTGTCGGCTTTTACCTTCATCACCCCTTTGTTTGGCGTCGCGGCTAGCTATTTCATCCTGCATGACACCCTGACCCCAGCATTTGGCGCCGCGGCACTCCTGGTGATTGCCGGACTTTATCTGGTTAACCGCCCGAGCCCCGTGCTCCCGGTTCCCACGGATCCGTTGCTGAATGTCACAAAAACCTGATATTCGAGACCCCATGAACAAGCCCGAAAAGTCCCCGCAAAACGACGTCGCCGGCCCGTGCGCCCGGCGCAAAACCACCCAGGTCATGGTCGGCAATGTCGCCGTCGGGGGCGGCGCACCGATTGTGGTGCAGTCGATGACCAACACCGACACCGCCGATGTCGACAGCACGGTGGTCCAGGTGGCGGCGCTCGCCCGCGCCGGCTCGGAAATGGTGCGGATCACCGTCGACCGCGAAGAGGCCGCCGCCGCGGTCCCGCATATCCGTGACGCCCTGCGCAAGCGCGGCATCACCACGCCCTTGATCGGCGATTTCCACTATATCGGCCACAAGCTGCTGGCGGAGTATCCGGCCTGCGCCGAGGCGCTCGACAAATACCGCATCAATCCCGGCAATGTCGGCTTCAAGAACAAGCGTGACAGCCAGTTCACCGACATCGTCGAGATTGCGATCCGGAATGACAAAGCGGTGCGGATCGGCGCCAATTGGGGCTCGCTCGATCAGGAATTGCTGACCAAATTGATGGAAGAAAACGCCGCGTCGCCGAACCCGGTCGACGCCCGCGCGGTGACCCGCGAGGCCATGGTGCAGTCGGCGCTGCTGTCGGCGGCACGCGCCGAAGAGATCGGGCTGCCGAAGAACAAGATGATCCTTTCAGCGAAGGTTTCCGCCGTGCAGGATCTGATCGCGGTCTATCAGGAACTGGCGCGGCGGTCGGATTACGCCATTCATCTCGGCCTCACCGAGGCCGGCATGGGATCGAAGGGCATCGTGGCGTCTTCCGCCGCGCTTGGCATCCTGCTGCAGGATGGCATCGGTGACACCATCCGGATCTCGCTGACCCCGGAACCCGGCGGCGACCGTACGCTCGAAGTGCAGGTGGCGCAGGAACTGCTGCAGACCATGGGCTTTCGCACCTTCGTGCCGCTGGTCGCGGCCTGCCCGGGCTGTGGCCGCACCACCTCGACCACGTTCCAGGAACTGGCGCGCAGCATCCAGGATTTCATCCGCGACGAGATGCCGGGCTGGAAAACCCGGTATCCGGGCGTCGAGAGCCTCAACGTCGCGGTGATGGGCTGCATCGTCAACGGGCCCGGCGAATCCAAGCATGCCAATATCGGCATCTCGCTGCCCGGCACCGGCGAAACGCCGGCCGCGCCGGTGTTTGTCGACGGCAAGAAATTCCGCACCCTGCGCGGCCCGACCATTGCCGCCGAATTCAAGGCGCTGGTGGTCGATTACATCGACCAGCGCTACGGCGCCGGCAGCAAGGCGCCGGCCGATGCGGTGACGGCCGCGGAATAGGCCGTCGCCTCAGCACGCGATCGTGCTGACCTCGCCGTCCTCGCCGTATTTCAGCAGCAACCGATCCCGCGTGATCAGGGTCGCGCCGAGATCTCGCGCGGTCGCCAACAGGATGCGGTCGGCGGGATCGCGCGGGGGCTCGCCCGGCAGGAACGATGACGCGATCAAGATGTCCGGTGAGAGCTCGGCGAGGCTCATTCCGGGCACATCGAGGAGGCGCGAGAACCAGCGTTGCGGTGTCGTCAGGAGCTTGAGCCGATTGCGGGCGACGAGAAGGCCGACCTCCCACGCGGTGATTGCCGAGACAAAGACCATGCCCGCCGCCTGATGGGCGGCGTTCACGGCCTCGGTCGCGCGCGGCGCCAGCGGCTCATTCCGAGTGATCCAGATTGCCGCGTGGGTGTCGAGCAGGAGCGGTTGCATATCATACCAACGGTTCCGGATGATAACTCTCTATTTTCGTCATGGCCGGACCTGTTCCGGCCATCTACGTCTTTGATGCTGTTCGGCTTTCAAGACGTGGATACCCGTGACAAGCGCGGGCATGACGAGTCAATTACGCGGGCCGTTGGTATCAGTCGTCGTAGACCTTGCCCCAATCGGGGTCGGCGGGCTCCGTGAGATCGATCCCCGGCGGAATGTACGTAACGTCCTTCAAGGCGCCAAATAGCGGATGACGCTCGCCCTTTTTTGCCCCCGGCGCCGGCTTTGTTCCGGTGGCTTTTCCGACCCGGCGAAACACGAGTTTGCGCGCGCCGATATCGACGCGCGCGCTCTCATAGCCTGCTTCCAGCCAGACCCTCGTCATCACATTATTGGAGGGATTGTTGCTCCACCACGCCCTATGGTGCTGCGCCTTTGGCGGCAGTTTCACCCCGGTGATCTTTTCGATCTGGCTGAAGGTGAGCGCCACTTCCGGCGCGCGCTGATCCCGCAGGAACGCTCCCAGCGGCTCATACTTTCCCATGGCAATTTCCTCGATACTGCACACACAGTGTGTCACATGAGTGTGTAGAGGTCAAGACCGCTGGAACCCTGCGGGTGGAACCCTCGAGGAGCCAAAGATGCAGCCCTGCGCAGATTCCGGAAGGCCGCATTGCGCTTTGCCCTCCCGGGACTACCATGTTGCGAAAATCGACACGTCGCAGGAGAATCGCCATGAGCTCGCTCGCCAGCAAACAGGGCCCGCGCTACCGGCACACGGCCGCCGGCACCGAGCCCTATGACACCATCGCGGTAGAACAACTCACCCCGATCATTGGCGCGGAGATATCCGGCGTCGATCTCGGCGGGGCGCTTTCCAACCGCACCATGGACGAAATCCATCGCGCGCTCGCCGAAAACCTCGTGATCTTCTTTCGCGATCAGCACATCACGCCGGCGCAGCATCTCGCCTTCGGCCGCCGGTTCGGCGAACTGCATATCCATCCGGCGGCGCCTCACGAGGGCGACGATCCGGCGCTGATGAGAATCTACGCCGACAAGGATTCGCCGCGAGCCAATGGCGAAGGCTGGCACTCCGACGTATCCTGCGACGTCGAACCGCCGATGGGCTCGATCCTCTACATCAGGCAATGCCCGCCGCGTGGGGGCGATACGCTGTTCGCCAACATGTATGCGGCCTATGAGGCGCTGTCGGACCGGATGAAGACCTATCTCGACGGGCTCACCGCGCTGCATGACGGCGAATCGATCTATCGCGGGCTCTATGCCAATTATGGCGTCGCCGACCGGCCGAGCTATCCGCATGCCGAGCACCCCGTGCTGCGCACCCATCCGGTAACCGGCCGCAAGGCGCTCTATGTCAACCGCGGCTTCACCCGCCACATCATCGGCATTCCGCGCGACGAGAGCGACGCGATGCTGGCCTATCTCTACCAGCACGCCGAGAATCCCCTGTTCCAGTGCCGCTTCCGCTGGACCGAGAACGCCATCGCGTTCTGGGACAACCGCTGCGCCCAGCATCGCGCGATGTGGGACTACTGGCCGCACACCCGGGCCGGCACCCGCGTCACGGTCAAGGGCGAACGGCCGGTGTAAAGCCGCGTTGACGCCCCGCGTCGCCTGCGCCAAGCTTCGCACAATCACCGGCTCCCGGAAGGACAGCCATGCTCCGCGCTGAGGACAATCAATTCCTGACCGAAAGCGGCGCGGGCACCGCCATGGGCGAACTGCTGCGCCGGTTCTGGCTGCCGGTGCTGCTATCCGAGGAATTGCCGGAGGCCGACGGGCCGCCGAAGAAGATCGTGGTGATGGGGGAGGAACTGCTGGCGTTCCGCGACAGCCGCGGCGTGGTCGGCGTGATCGATCAATATTGCCCGCACCGTGGCGCCAACCTCTGGCTCGGCCGCAACGAGGAGTGCGGCATTCGTTGCGTCTATCACGGCTGGAAATTCGATACCGACGGCCACTGCGTCGACATGCCGACATCCTATCCCGATCTTGCCGCCAAAGACCTGATCCGGATCAAGTCCTATCCGGTGCGCGAATGGGGTGACATGATCTGGGCCTATATGGGCCCGGCGGATCGGGTGCCGGAGCTGCCGGCGCTGGAAATGGCGCTGGTGCCGGCCTCGCATCGCTACGTCTCGAAGAAATGGCAGGACTGCAACTGGGTGCAGGCGCTGGAAGGCTCGATCGACACCGCGCATTTCACCTTCGCGCATCTCTCCTTCGAGAAGGAAGAGAACGAAATCCTCGACATCAAGAAGCATTTCATCAATCCGATTGCGCGCATGAATGTCGATCATATGCGCTGGATCGCCGAGGACCCCCGGCCGGTCATCAGGATCCATCCGCATGACGCCGGCCTGACCATCGCCGGCGGCCGGCTCACCGGCGGCGACGACATCTATTGGCGCATCGCCCAGTTCCTGATGCCGGTGCACGCCTATGCGCCGAGCGCGATGCCGGGCGAGAATGTTTTCGGCCAGAGTTTTGTTCCGGTGACCGACACCAAATGCTGGATCTACACCTATGCCTGGAATCCGGAGCGGCCGCTGACGGACGCGGAACGCGAAAGCTACGATCGCGGCAACGGCGTGATCTCCGAGGTGGATGAGAATTATGTGCCGTTGCGCAACAAGTCGAATGACTATCTGATCGATCGCAAGCTGCAGAAGACCAAAAGCTACACCGGCATCAAGGGTGTGTCCGAACAGGACGCCGCAGTGCAGGACAGCCAGGGTCCGATCGCCGATCGTACCCGCGAACATCTCGGGCCGACCGATCTCGGCATCATGCATTTCCGCAAACTGGTGATGGATTGCGCCCGCGCGCTGCAGCGGGGCGAGGCGCCCGCGCAGCTCGCTTGTCAGGATCGCTATGCCGTGCGCTCCGGCGCCTGCGTGACGCACAAGGCCAAGGACCTGCCCGCGGTGATGCTCGAGCGTTTTGGCGACGAGACCGGTTTCGTCGGGCGGCCGGGCCGCAACGCGGCGGCGGAGTAGCGCCGGCGGTCGAACGGGAGCATCATGGGCGTTCCTGCGCGGCATGTCGCACATGAAGGACCATGATCTCGTCAGTCGCGTCGTCGATCGTATAGAAAATCAAAAATGGATAGCGCACGACGGCCAGCACCCGCACAGGTGCTTCGTCGGTGAGGTGTCCGACAAACGGAAATTCTGCGAGCAAGGTCGCAAGGCCCTCGATACGCTCTACCACAGCAGCGGCGGCGGATCGGTTGTTCTCGGAAATATATGAAAAAATGCTGTCAATTTCAGCGAGCGCCGTCTCCGACCACCGCAGCTTCATGCACGGTAACGATTAAACACCGCCGCAACTGCACTGTCGCTTGCGAGCCTTCCTTCGCGCATTTCGGCCAAACCACGTCGTACAGCGTCTCGCTCGGCGCTAGTCAGCCGATATATGCCAAGATGCTTGTCCTCGATATTTGCGACGGACCTGACGAACTCTTCTTGGGCCTCTTCGGGCCAAGTCGAAACACGCTCCAGCAGAATTTCGAGTCCTTGTCGGGTCATGGTCTCATGATTAGCAGGTTTTCGCATCGTTTACATCCCTCGTTGTACAGAGCCTCGTCCTACGAACCGGATCCGAATGACGACACGCCAGAACGCGTCATTCCGGGCCTGCGCGCCAAGCGGGCGCATCCCGGAATGAAAAGAAGAGGGCTGGGTCACGATGATGTGGAGACAGGTCCAACCATTTCGCCCCTACAGCGGCGTCCGGCGGAATTCGCGGTTGGCGAGGCTCGCTTCCTCGAGGTCGAGATCGCGCTCGATATGGCGCCGGGTTTCGTCGGTGATCTTGCCATCGCGCAGCAGGACATGGATGAATTTTCGTTCCGAGGCGATCAATTCGCGGGTCAGGTCAATTCCCGCGGCCGAGACGTCGTCGGCCTTGGGATCGAGTGAATCCGGGAGCTGGTCGATGCGGGTCTCGTGACGCGCGCGCAACAGCTTGACCACCTCATCGGACAGTTCGCGATCGTCGGTGATGGCGTCGAGCGACGCCAGCGCCGCACCGAGTGCCTCGCGCCGGGCCGCGATCTCCGCCTCGAGCTCCGCGACATGTTCGGCGCGGCCGGCCTCGGCAACGCCGAGCCACCGCGCCACCCAGGGCAGGCCGAGGCCAAGTCCGACCAGGGTAATGAAGATGACGCCGAAGCTGCAGAACAGTATCAGGTCGCGATATGGAAAGCCTTCGCCGTTCGGAAGCGCGAATGGAATGGCCAGCGCCGCAGCCAGCGAGACCGCGCCGCGCACCCCGGTGAAGGCGAGGATGAACACCCATTGCCAGGGCGGCGACGGATCGCGTTCGCGCAACCGCTTGTTCAGCACCCGCGGCAAATAGGTTGCGGGAAACACCCACGCAAAGCGCGCGATGACGATGATGACGGCGACCAGCGCCGTGGCGGACAGGATGTCGTCCAGCGGGAACGCCTTGGATTTTTCGAACAGCAGCCGCATCTGGAATCCGGTGAGCAGGAACAGCAGCCCCTCGATCAGATAGATGACCAGATCCCAGAAGAAGATGCCCTGCAGCCGCGTCGCCGAAGAAATCAGGAGCGGCCCGTTCCAGCTCATATAGAGCCCGCAGGCGACGGTGGCGATCACCCCGGAGCCTCCGAAATGCTCGGGCACCCAGTAGGCCACATAGGGCGTGATCAGCGACAGCGTGATCTCGATCTGCGGATCGCGGGCGCGATGCCGGGCCCTCAGGCTGAGCCACCCGATCGCCGCACCGAACAGCACCTCGCCGGCGACGATGGCGACGAAGGTGCCGGTCGCCTTCGGCAACGAGAACAGGCCGGTTGAAATCGCCACCACCGCGAAGCGATAGAGGATCAGCGCGGTGGCGTCATTGGCCAGCCCCTCACCCTCGAGGACCACGAGGATCCGGCGCGGCAGTCCAAGCTTGCGGGCAATCGCCAGCGGCGCCACCACGTCCGGCGGCGCGACGATGGCGCCGAGCAGGAAGCCGACATTCCACGGCAGGCCGATCAGGTAATGCGTCGCGGCGGCGACCGCGAACGCCGTGAAGATCACGCAGCCGACCGCCAGCAGGATGATCGGACGCAGGTTCGATTTGAATTCGCGCCAGCTCATGGCGACGCTCGCCGAATAGATCAGCGGCGGCAACACCACCAGCAGCACCAGTTCCGGCGGCAATTCCAGCGACGGCATGCCCGGCACGAAGGCGAGTGCGATGCCGGTCAGCAGCAGCAGGATGGCGGGCGCGACGTTGATCCGCCGCGCCAGCAGCGCGGTTCCTGCCAGCGCCGCGAGCAGAAACAGGAATATCTGAAATTTCGCTTCCACGGCTACCGGATCCCCCTCACTTCGCGCGGAAGTCCGGCGAGGTCAATGCGGCAACGGTCAGTCGCGGAGGTCGTAGCGGTACGACTTCGAGACGATTCGCCAGCCGTCCGCGAGTTTCATCGCCACCAGATAATCGGTGAAATAGCGGGGCGGCAATTGGCATCGCACCTTGATGAATGCGGTGGATTCGTCGGAACGGTCGATGCTCACGATGACATCCTCGCGCGGCTTGCCCTCGGCCTTGGCGGATGGCCGCTTTCTGACGCGATCGAGCCAGTCCGGAACGGTGAGAACCTTCAGTTCGCCTTTTTCCAGCCAGCGCAAGTCGGCGCTCGGGTGGAAGACTTCGCCAAGCTTGTCGGCATTGCCTTCATACAGGCCGTCGAAATACTGTTGGACCACGGCTTCGACGCTGGAACGATTGTGACTCACGCTTCTGCTCCTGAGGTGCGATTAAAACCTGTTCAGGCCGGCATCCGGGGAGCGGACTTGCCGCGTTCGGGATGGAAGGCCAATCTACACCAAAAGCCGCTCCTTGTCCGCCGCCAGGCGCAAATTGCGCTAGATCGCGCTCGCGGCGATGTTGACCATCAGGGCGACCAGCGCGGTGTTGTAGACAAACGAGATGATGCCGTGGACGGTCGCCGTGCGGCGAATGGTCTTGTCGGTAATGCCGACGTCGGAGACCTGCGCCGTCATGCCGATCACGAACGAGAAATACACGAAGTCCCAGTAGTCGGCGCTTTCGTGCTGGTCGCCGCTCGGAAACTGCAGGCCGCCGGGCTTGGCGCCGCGGTAGTACTCATGCGCGTAGTGCAGCGCGAAGGTCGTGTGCACCGCGGCCCATGACAGCGCGATCGTCACCGTCGCCAGCGTCAGCTCCGGCACGCTGTGGTGCGAGGCGCCGAGTTCGAACACGATCGCGGCGATGCTGGCGAAGGCGCCGATCGCGGTCACCAGCAGGATCAGGAAGCGGCCGTCGTCCTGCAACACCGCATTGCGCCGGATATGAGCCAACCCGCTGCGCACCACCATGGTGTAAACCAGCAACAGATAGACCGCGATCGAGACGTCCCAGCCAAGCAGTGCCCGCGTCAACGGCCGCAGCGCGGCAGGCAGCAGGAAGAACGTCGCGATCCCGATCGCCAGCGAGAAGAACGTGCGTGGCCGCGCATAGACCACGCGGACCGGCTTCGACATGTTCCGGTAGCGGGTGACGAAAGGATCTTCGGCTTCCTTGCCCGCCATCGGAATCGTCAGTTCTTGCGATCGGCGACGAACCGCGCGGCCGCGCGCAGCACGTCGCCCTTGGTGCCGAAGATCGACAGCGCGGCGTCGGCGCGCGTCAACAGGTCGCGCACGCGTTGCCTCGCGCCATCGATGCCGAGCTGGGTGACGAAGGTGGTCTTGCCAAGCGCCGCGTCCTGGCCGGTCTGCTTGCCGAGCGCGGCGGCGTCGCCCTCGACGTCGAGCAGGTCGTCGGCGATCTGGAAGGCTTCGCCGAGCGCGCGGCCGTAATCGTCGAGCGCCTGGTATTCGGCGGGCGAGGACTGGCCGAGGATGGCCCCGGCGATGCAGCCATAGCGCAGCAGCGCGCCGGTTTTCATCTGCTGCAGGCGGGCCACGTCGACCGGCTCGCGGTCGCCGAACCGCCCCTCGCCGGCGAGGTCGAGCATCTGGCCACCGACCATGCCGCCGATGCCGGACGCGCGCGCCAGCGCGCGGGTCAAGAGCAGGCGCACATTGGCATCCTTGTGCAGTTCGTCGCGGGTGATGATGTCGAACGCCAGCGTCAACAGCCCGTCGCCGGCGAGGATCGCGGTGGCGTCGTCGGTCTTCTTGTGCAGCGTCGGCCGGCCGCGGCGCAGATCGCTGTTGTCCATCGCCGGCAGATCGTCATGGATCAGTGAATAGCAGTGGATGCATTCCAGCGCCGCGCCGGCCAGCAGCGCGGCCTCGCGCGGCACGCCGAACACGGCCGAGCTTTCGACCACCAGGAACGGCCGCAACCGCTTGCCGCCGCCGAGGCTCGAATAGCGCATCGCGTCCATCAGCCGTTTCGGGCGCGCGATCTCGTCCGGCAGCAGCGCGTCGGACAGGACGCGGGCCAGCACGGCCTCGGTATCCTCTGCGCATTGGTCGAGGCGTTTGGCAAAGTCGGTGGTCATTCAGAATGGCTCCAAGGAAACTTGAAAGTCGATTTGGCCGGACAATCCTTTATGCGGCTGGCTTCGTCAATTCCGCCGGCTTCCACCCGTCTCCACCCATCTTGGCAACGCCGCCTTCGGCCATGATATAATCCGGCAAAAAGGAGCCCAAAAATGCCTGCCTATGTCATTTTCGACGTCGAGATCCGGGATATGGCGCGATATCAGGACTTTATGAACCAGGTGAAACCCGCCTTGCAGGCGGCGGGCGCCCGATACCTTGCCCGCGGAGGGGCGCATCGGGTGCATGAAGGCGACTGGTCGCCACGCCGCATTGTCATCATCGAATTTCCGTCGATCCCGGCGTGGGAAGCCTTTTATCACGGCGCGGTGTACCAGGGGCTGAAGGGCATCCGGGACGAATGCAGTTCGGCGCGGCTGGTCGCCGTGCAAGGTCTTGAACCCTGATGCGGCAGGCCGTCCGCGTGGTGATCCTGATCGCGCTGGCCGCTCTCGCGTTGCCCTATCTGCTGGCGCCTTTGTATCGCGCCGGCCATCCGGTCTCGGCGCTGATGGCCTGGCGCAAACTGACCGGCGCGCCGGTCACGCGACAATGGATCGATTTTGCGGCGATCTCGCCGTCGCTGCCGCGATCGGTGGTGGGCTCGGAGGATTCCCGATTCTGCAGCCATCATGGCATC
>DASUIA010000173.1:0-14126 GCA_036273255.1 Bradyrhizobium sp. | reverse complement strand
GCGGCCCGCGCACCGCCTTGTCGAAACGTTTCTCGTCGCTGAGTTCATCGACCAGATCGTGACCCGATACGATCACGAGCGGCGCGCCCATCATGTCGAGCCAGAAGATCGGCCCCAGTTCACGCGCCAGCCGCGCCAGGTTCTGCACCGGCGCGGTCGAATCCAGCGACAGCATGTTGCCGACCACCGGTTTGGTCGGAGGCCGCGGGATCGGGCTCAGTCGGTTGATGGACGCCATCGCGAAAGGGTCTCCTGCCTCATCTGATGCATTGACCGTCATTGCGAGGAGCGTAAGCGACGAAGTAATCCAGAGCCCAGCATGACGGTCGATGGATTGCTTCGCTGCGCTCGCAATGACGAACCTGTAAGGCCGTGCATCTCAGCCGAACCGCCTTCTGCGCCATTCAATCAGCTTGGCACTGACCTCGTCCGGCTTTTCCTGCTGCGTCCAATGGCCACTGCCCCGCACCAGATATTTCTCGAGGTCGGGGATGATCTTCTCCATGCCATCGGCCGCGGACGGCGGCAGTACCTGATCGTTCTCGGCCATGATCATCAGCGACGGCACGCGCACGGTAGGGTCGAGCCCCGCCGAACGCTGCCAGTTGCGCGACATGTTGCGATACCAGTTGATGCCGCCGGTAAAGCCGGTCCTGGTGAAGGTGTCGACGAACACCTTCTTTTCCTCCGCCGACAGGATCGGCGTGCGCGGATCGTGCCTGGCGTCGTAACCGGCAATCATCTGGGGAAACGCCAGATTGATCCTCGGAGAGGCACCGACGCCGGCGACCGGCTGCTCCGCCGGCGCGCCGTCGGCGCGCGGCACCGGCTTGCGCATGAAGGCATCGAAGGTCTGTTCGACCCGGCTGTTGAAGATCTTGTCGGCGCCGCGCGCGGGATCCTGAAACTGCACGATATACATCTGGTCGCCGAAGCGCTGGCGGAACAGCTCGATCGGATCGGCGGCCGCACGGCTGGCATGGGGCGTGTTGACACCGACCACACCGGCGACGCGGTCGAGGTGACGCAGCGGCATCTGCCAGACGATGAAACCGCCCCAGTCGTGACCGACGAAGATCGCCTTCTCGACGCCGAGATGGTCGAGCAGGCCGACGAGATCGCCGGTCAGGTGCTCGATATCGTAGGCCTCGACCGGGTCGGGGCGGTCGGTCGCGCCATAGCCGCGCTGATCCGGCGCGATCACCCGGATGCCGGCCGCCCCCAGCGCCTTGATCTGATGCCGCCAGGAGAAGGCCATCTCCGGCCAGCCGTGGCAGAGCACGAGCGGCGGGGTGTCGGTGCTGGGGCCGGCCTCGTAGAAGCCCATGCGGATCCCGTTGGTCTCGGCGAACTGCAGCGGCGGCATCTCGATCATCGTCGGACTCCGTCCTAACTGGCCGCGCTCTGGCGATCGGCCGGCGGCGCGAAAGCAGCCTGCAGCGCCGCGAATTCTCCGGGCAGCATGTCGCACAGCACCTGCACATGGGGAATGATATTGGCGCCGGAGATGAAACCGAAATCGAGCTGATCGCGATAGCTCTGCACCGTGATGTTCAGCGCAATGCCATGCGTCGAAATCGACACCGGAAAGATATGCAGCAATTCCGCTCCCGCCGCGTACAGCGTCTGGCGCGGCCCCGGCACGTTCGACACCGTGATATTCGCCGCCGGCGGCAGCACGTCCGACAGGCTGGAGCGGCTGTACAGCAGCGCCAGAATCTGCACCATGATCGGTGCGCCCAGCATCGAAAGGTTGGAAACCTGCGGCATCAGGGCCCGCAGCGGATGCGACATTTCCTTGGACTTGGTGGACTGCGCGATGATGGCCTCGAGCCGCGCCTTGGGATCCTCGATGTTGGTCGCGATTCCGCAGATCATGCCGAATACCTGATTGTTGGCGTCGGTATTGCCGTCTTCGCGCAACGAGATCGGCACTGCGGCGGTCATCGACTTCGCCGGCAGCGCGCCGCGCTCCAGCAGATAGCGCCGCACCACGCCGCTCGAAATCGCCAGCACGACGTCGTTGAGCTTGCCGCCGGCCTGCTTGGCCACGGCCTTCGCCTGTGACAGCGGGATCGATACGCCGGCGAAGCTGCGCTCCGAGGAAATCGACTTGTTGAGGATGGTCGACGGCGACACCATGCTGGCGATGCTGTCGCGCGATTTCGGATCGGAAACCTTGCCGATCACATCGGAGACGCTCTTCAGGACGCTGGGGACGCTGCCGGCAAACTTCACCGCCGATTCGATCTGGAACATGGCATTGTCGAACAGGATCGATCCGAGGTCGCTCTTGCCCGAGCGCGGCAGTTCGAGATTCTTGGCCGCAGCGGCATCGAACGGCTGGGTCCAGAGCTGCCGGTAGGAATCGATGAAATTGGCGGCGATGTCGCGCGGCTCCTGCCCGGCCCTGGCTTGCGGGATCGGCTTGTCGACCACCCTTGGAACCGGTGTCACGTCGTAGATCATGTTGGTCAGGGCCGCTCCGGCACCGCCGTCGATGCAGGCATGGTGCATCTTGGAATACAGCCCGATCTCGTTGTCCTTCATGCCTTCAAAGACATAGAATTCCCAGAGCGGACGGGCGCGGTTGAGCAGCTTCGCATGCATCCAGCCGACAATGCGCTCCAGCGTCGCGCGGTCGTGCGGGGCCGGGAGGCTGCCGCGAAAGATATGGCGGTCGATATCGAACTGGTCGTCCTCGACCCAGGACGGGTGATCGATGTCGAGCGGCGCCTTTTCCAGCCGCGACTTGAGGATCGGTGCGACATGCAGCCGCGAACCGATCATCGCCTTGAAATCCTCGAAGAAGCTGCCCTTGTAATCTTCGGGCAGCCGGAAGATCGCCATGCTTCCGACATGCATCGGCATTTCCGGCGTTTCCAGGTAGAGAAACGACGCGTCCATCGACGACAGCTTCTTGGCGTCACTCATGGCTTCCTCCCGTCTCCTCCCGCCGAGATCACGCGACGTCTCGGCGGCGCTTGTGGCTCTCGGACGATCCCCCGGCTCGCGACACTGGGTCAGGGGTCAGGATTGTGCATGTTCCGCAGGCGCATAGGCAATGGCAAACGGTCCTGATCGGTCAAATGGGCTGAATTTGCCCTCCGTCTGGGCCAAACGATCCGCAATCGCCCACAAAGCCGCAGAATTCACGCCAAGCCCGATATGGCTGGCGAGATAGACCTCGATGTTCTCGGCGGTATCGGAGGGGCGCAGCAGGCAGGTCCGCCAGTTCACGATGCCGTCGGTGCGCGAAAAGATCGAGGTGGTGGGGACCGGCAGATCGCCCGAGATGGCCTGCCGGAGTTCGGAATTGTCATCCACCGTTTCGCCGGACATTGCCTCGTAGAGGCGCGTTGCATTGGTCGCCCGCACGTCGCCTGCAAACGGGCTTCCCAGCGTCACGACGTACCTCACCAGATCCGGCGCCTGCAGCGCGAGGTCACGGGCATAGATGCCGCCGAGACTCCAGCCGACGATCGTGACCTTGCGGCCGGTGGCGGCATGGATGCTGGCGAGCCGGTCGCGCAGGGCGCCCCGCATCCGCGCAACGCCGCCGGTGTTGCGGCCCATTTGCCATGCGTGGGTGTCGTATCCGAGTTGGTCCAGGTACTTCCGCAGCGGCGCCATCGACAGGTCACTGGCGAGAAACCCCGGCAATGCCAGCACCGGGTGACCGTCGCCCCGGGGCGCCCGCATCAAGAGCGGCGAAAGCAGCAGGCTGGCGTTGAACTCCAAGATCCCCCTCACCTCCGCGAGCATCAGCGGGAGCGCGGGCGGACGCCATCGGCCCTCGGCCTGCGGTTCGCTGCGGAGGAACGCCATCACTTCTTCTTGTCGGAGATGCTGCCGAGCCCGGTCATGGTCGTGAACATGTCCTGAAACCGTTCGGCGATTTTCGGGTCGAAGGTGAGCCAGCTCTGCATCAGCTTTTCCGGCGAAACCTTGTCGATGTTGCTCATCATCTGCTGCTGCAGCTTGTCCATCACCGCCGTCTGCATCGGCGAGACATCCGGCAGGCCGAAAAACTGCCGGGCTTCCAGCGGCGTGCAATCTATTTCGATGTTTACCTTCATGTCCGCTCCTGACGGCGTTTGGCGAGCCCACCGCAGTATCGCCACGACAGGCGGGGCGACGCAAGCGACCTCGCAGCCTGCCAGGCCGGCCCGACCTGCCTTTGCCAGGGTATGGTCAACCAAACCGCTCGACCGCATAGGGCGCGGGATCGGTGAACGGTGCCTCGCCGGTCATCATCTCCGCCAGCAGGCGGCCGGTCACCGGGCCGAGCGTCAGGCCGTGGTGCTGGTGGCCGAAATCGAACCACAGCCCGGGATGCCGCGGCGCCCGGCCGATCACCGGAATCATGTCGGGCAGACACGGCCGCGCGCCCATCCAGGGCTTGGCCTCGACCGGTTCGCCCAGCGGAAACAGCGCACGGGCCCGCGGCAACGCTTGTTGCAACTGGACCGGCGTCGGCGGCGCGTCGCGGTGGGCAAATTCGACGCCAGTGGTGAGGCGAATGCCGCGGGTCATCGGCGCCAGCAGATAGCCGAGGTCCGAATCGAGCACGGGATGATTGAGCACGGCGTTGCCGCGCGGCGCCAGATGCAGATGGTAACCGCGCTTGGCCGCGAGCGGGATCGAATAGCCGAGCGGACCGAATACCAGGTCGGACCACGGCCCGAGCGCCACCACGGCCTGACGTGCGCGCACGGCGCCATCCCGTCCATTGACCCTCCATCCACCGGCGTCCTGTTCCAGCGTGCGCGCGTCGCCGGTGACGAACCGTCCGCCCCGGCGTTGGAACAGCGCCGCATAGGCCTTGGCCAATCCACCGGGGTCGGGAACGAATCCGGGCGTCGGCCAATGCAGCGCGCCGGCGAATTCGCCGGTCAGGCCGGGCTCGCGTGCCGCGATCGCCTCGGCATCGAGCACTTCGCCTTCGACGCCATGGTCTCTCGCCCGCTCCAGCTCGCGCACGGCGCCTGCCAGCGTCGCCTCGTGGCGGAATAACTTGATCCATCCGCTCCGGCGCAGCAGTTCCGGCACGCCGGCCTCGGCGATCAACGCCTCATGCTCGATCAGGCTGCGCCGGATCAAGGGCAGTTCCGCCATTGCGCTCTGCAAGGCCCGTTCTGGCGAGGATGCGAGGAAATAACGAGACAGCCACGGCAGGAAGGCCGGCAGATCGGACACGCGATAACGCATTTGCGGCGCACGGTTGAGTGCATAGCGAACGATCTGCGCGAACTCCCGCGGAAACATGTAGGGGAAAACCGAGGCGCATTCGATCAGCCCGGCATTGCCGTAGCTCGTCTCCTCGCCGGCGCGATCGTGGCGATCAAGCAGGATCACGTCGCGTCCACGCTGCTGCAGATGCAGGGCCGCCGAGACGCCGACCATGCCGGCGCCGAGCACCAGAACGTCGGCCTTCAGTTGCGCCATCCCGCACTCCGAAAGTTGAATGTAAAGCGCGGGGTCCCGCCGCCTACACTCACGCTATTCGCTGCGCGGCTGATCGGCAAACGGGCCTGATTGACGCCGGAATCAGGCTTGCGCGGCCGTCAAACTCTGGCAACATGGTTCAATTGAGGCAGTGACACCAAGCAAAGGCGTGCCACGGCGGAGCAGATGGAGAAGGTAGAGAGATGTCGGTACGTCACACCTTGTTTGCAGCGGCCATCGTCGCGGTGGCCGCTTTTGCGATGTCACCGGCCTCGAGCCAGACCCTGCGTTATGCCAACCAGGGCGATCTCAAGTCGCTCGATCCATATACGCTGAGGGAAACCACCACAATCGCCCATCTCGCGCATGTCTATGAGGGCCTCGTCACCCGCGACAAGAATCTGAAGATCATTCCAGCGCTCGCTGAAAGCTGGGAAACGCCGGAGCCTACCCGCTGGCGCTTCCATCTTCGCAAGAACGTCAAGTTCCACAACGGAGACCCGTTCACCGCCGACGACGTGATCTTCTCGGCCGACCGCGTGCGGGCCAAGGGCTCCAACTTCACGACCGTGATTCCGACCGACGCCAAGTTTGTCAAGGTGGACGACCACACCGTCGATGTCGTGCTGAGTTCGCCGAATCCCATTCTGATCACGCAATGGGACGGCTGGTACATCATGGACAAGAAATGGTGCGAGCAGAACAACGCGGTCGAGCCGACGCCGGCTTCAGCGACCACGCCGAGTTATGCCTCGCTCCATGAGGACGGCACCGGCCCCTTCTTCATCGAGAGCCATCAACCCGGCGTCAAGACCGTGTTCAAGGTCAACCCGAACTGGTGGGGCAAGCCGGAACATAACCTGAAGGAGATCGTCTTCACGCCGATCGCCTCCGATGCGACGCGTGTCGCCGCCTTGCTCTCGGGCGAGGTCGACGTCATCGAGCCGGTTCCGATCCAGGACATCGCGCGGGTCAACGCGAGCGGAAACGCCAAGGTCATGACCGGGCCGGAACTGCGCACGATCTTCCTCGGCATGGACCAGGTGCGCGACGAACTGCTCTATTCGAACGTCAAGGGCAAGAACCCGTTCAAGGATGTCCGCGTCCGCGAAGCCTTCTACAAGGCGATCGATATCGACCTGATCAAGAACCGGGTGATGCGCGGCCTGTCGACGCCGTCGGCGCTGATGATCGCGCCGCAGTTGTTCGCGCTGTCAAAGGATTTCACGCGGCCCAAATTCGATCCTGACGGCGCCAAGAAGCTGCTCACCGAGGCGGGTTATCCCGACGGATTCGAAGTCACGATGGATTGCCCGAATGACCGCTACGTCAACGACGCGGCGATCTGCCAGGCGGTGGTCGGCATGCTGGCGCGCATCGGCGTCAAGATCGACCTGCTGGCGCAGCCCAAGCAGCAGTATTTCGCCAAGGTGCTGAAACCCGGCGGCTTCAAGACCTCGTTCTATCTGCTCGGCTGGACACCGGCCACGATGGACTCCCAGAACGTGCTCAACGACATCATGGGCTGCCGCGACGATCCGAAGTCGTCGCGCGGCGAAGCCAATCTCGGCGGCTATTGCGACAAGAAGCTGGACGCTCTCGCCGACCAGGTGCTGCTCGAGACCGATACCGCCAAGCGCGACCAACTCATCAAGCAGGCCTTCGAGATCGGCATGAAGGATTGGGGGTATATCCCGCTGCACCAGCAGGCACTGGCTTGGGGTGTGTCGAACAAAGTGAAACTGACGCAGCGCGCGGACAACGAGGTCCTGCTTTACTGGGCGACCAAACAGGAAAAGTAAGCGGTCTCGACGTTTCAGGTCCCGGGGGTTGATGCCTCCGGGACTTTTCTTTCAGGGTACGCGACGGCGCGCACCAGACCTAGAGAAGTGAAAGGATCACATGCTCGCTTTCACTCTTCGCCGGGCAATTCAGGCCGTGGGCGTGATGGTCGTGGTTGGAATCATCGCCTTTTCGATGTTCCGCTTCGCCGGCGATCCGGTGAACCAGATGGTCGCGATCGACACTTCCGCCGCCGAACGCGCCGCGATCCGCAAGTCGCTTGGTCTCGACGATCCCGTCGTCGTGCAGTTCGGGCGCTATCTCGCCAACGCCGCCCAGTTCAAATTCGGCGTTTCCTATCAGTTCCGCCAGCCGGTAGCGAGCCTGCTCGAGGAACGGATGCCGGCGACGCTGGAACTCGCGTTTTGCGCCACATTGTTTGCGATCGTGTTCGGCATCCTGATGGGCGTTTACTCGGCGCTGCGGCGCGATACGCTGCTCACCAGGGCGTTCCAGGCGATCTCGCTGATCGGAATTTCGCTGCCGACCTTCCTGATCGGCATTCTCCTGATCTATCTGTTCTCGGTGGTGCTGGGCTGGCTGCCGTCATTCGGCCGCGGCGAAGTGGTTCGGATCGGCTGGTGGACGACCGGGCTGCTGACGGTTTCCGGGTTGAAGGCCCTGATCATGCCGGCCATCACCCTCGGCCTGTTCCAGATGACCCTGATCATGCGACTGGTGCGGGCGGAGATGCTCGAGGTCCTTCGCACCGACTATATCCGTTTCGCGCGGGCGCGCGGCCTCACCACCCGCGCAATTCATTTCGGCCACGCTCTGAAGAACACCCTGGTTCCCGTCATTACCGTTGCCGGCCTGCAATTTGGCTCGGTCATTGCCTTCGCCATCATCACCGAAACCGTGTTCCAGTGGCCGGGCATGGGTCTGCTGTTCCTGCAGGCGATACAGAACGTCGATATTCCGATCATGTCCGCCTACCTGCTGATGGTGTCGCTGATCTTCGTCACCATCAATCTCGTCGTCGATATCCTCTACACCGTGGTCGATCCGCGCCTGCGCTCGACCATCAGCCGGCTGGCCTGACCGATGAGCGACGCCGTGGTCCCGCACAAATCCGAGGCGAGCACGCCCCCAGCGGCGCTTTCCTCCGGGTGGCTGCGCCGCGCCGTCGACAGCGACGTGTTCTATTCCTTCCGCCGCTCCCGGCTCACCATGGCGGCCGCCGCGGTGACGGTGCTGTTTTTCCTGATCGCGATCCTCGCCCCGGTGCTTTCGGTGCAGAACCCGTTCGATCCGGGACAGCTTCAACTGATCAATTCGCGCATCCCGCCGCTATGGGTCGCCGACGGCCAGAGCCCGTTCCTGCTCGGCACCGACGAGCAGGGCCGCGACGTATGTTCCGCCATCCTCTACGGCCTTCGCATTTCGCTCGCCGTAGGCGTGCTCGGCGTGGTGTTCTCCGGCGCGCTGGGGATCGTGCTAGGGCTGATCGCGGGCTATTTCGGCGGCGCGGTCGACACCCTGATCATGCGCATCGCCGACGTGCAGCTCACCTTCCCGGCGATCCTGATCGCGCTGTTGATCAATGGCGTGGTCAAATCCGTGTTCGGCGATCGGCTGGACGCCATGAGCATGCTGGCGGTGCTGGTGTTCGCGATCGGCCTGAGCTTCTGGGTGCAATATGCCCGCACCGTGCGCGGCTCCGTGCTGGTGGAAAAAAACAAGGACTATGTCGCCGCGGCACAACTGATCGGCCTGCCCGCCCCCGTCATCATGCTGCGTCACGTGCTGCCCAATGCGATGGGGCCGATCCTGGTGATCGCCACCATCAACCTCGCGCTCGCGATCATCACCGAGGCGACGCTGTCGTTCCTCGGTGCCGGCATGCCCGACACCATGCCGTCGCTCGGCACCCTGATCCGGATCGGCAACAATTACCTGTTCTCCGGCGAGTGGTGGATCGTCGCCTTTCCCGGCGTTGCCCTCGCCGCGCTGATCCTGTCCATCAACCTGCTCGGCGACTGGCTGCGCGATGCGCTCAATCCGAAACTTCGATGACAGCAGCCAATCCCGGTGACCCGATCGCATGACCGAACCCGTTCTCTCCGTGCGCAACCTCGAGGTGGAGTTCGTCACCCGCCGCAGCGTGCTGCGCGCCATTGACGGGATTTCCTTCGACATCGCCAAGGGCGAGGTTTTGGGCGTGGTCGGCGAATCCGGCGCGGGAAAATCCGTCACCGGCCTTGCCGTCATTGGCCTGATCGATCCGCCCGGCCGCATCGCCGGCGGCGAGATCCGTCTCGGCGGCACGCGGATCGACCATCTGCCGCCGGAAGAAATGCGGCGGATCCGGGGAAAGCGGATCGGCATGATCTTCCAGGACCCGCTGACCAGCCTCAATCCGTTGTACCGGATCGGCGATCAGCTCGTGGAAACCATCCGTACCCACCTCAATCTCGCCGAAGCGGCCGCGCGCAGGCGCGCCATCGACCTGCTCGCCGAAGTCGGCATTCCCGCGCCCGAGAAACGCATCGATGCCTATCCGCACGAATTCTCCGGCGGCATGCGCCAGCGCGTGGTGATCGCACTTGCGATCTGCGCCGAACCGGAACTGATCATCGCCGACGAACCGACCACGGCACTCGACGTCTCGGTGCAGGCGCAGATCATCACCCTGATCAAGCGTCTCGGACGCGACCACGGCACCGCCGTGATGCTGGTTACCCACGACATGGGCGTGATCGCCGAAACATCCGACCGCGTCGCCGTGATGTATTCCGGCCGCATTGCCGAGATCGGGCCGGTACACGACGTCGTGCAAAACCCGCTGCACCCCTACGCCAGGGGCCTGATGGGCGCGATCCCGACCCTCGTGGGCGACGCCAGGCGGCTGGTCCAGATCCCCGGCTCGATGCCGCGGCTCTCCGCCATCCCGCCGGGCTGCGCATTCAATCCGCGTTGTGCGTTCGTATTCGATCGCTGCCGGACCGAACGACCGGAGCCGATCCGGCATGGCACGCAGGCCGTGGCCTGCCATCTCTACGACGCCGCCAGCAAGGAAACCGCGGCATGACCACCACGCCGTTTGTCGACGTCAAAGGCCTGCGCCGGGTGTTCGACGTGTCAAAGCCCTGGCTCAACCGGATGCTGGAAGGCGGCCATCTCGAATTTCTGAAGGCGGTCGACGATGTGACTTTCGACATCGCCCGGGGCGAGACCTTTGCGCTGGTTGGCGAATCCGGTTCCGGCAAGACCACCGTCGCCCGCATGGTGGTGGGGCTGCTGCCGCCGACCTCGGGCGAAGTGGTGATCGACGGCGTTTCCATGAGCGATGCGCGCCAGATCCAGGCCCGCCGCCGGCTGCGCCGGCGTATCCAGATGATCTTCCAGGATCCCTATGCGAGCCTGAACCCGCGCTTTCGGGTCGATGCCATCGTCGCCGAGCCGATCCGCGCCTTCGATCTGATCGAGGGCGAGCGCAACATTCAGGCGCGCGTCGGCGAGCTGCTCAATCTGGTCGGGCTGCATCCCGACGATGGCTGGAAATTTCCACACGAATTCTCCGGCGGCCAGCGGCAGCGGATCGCGATCGCGCGGGCGCTCGCATCGGAAGCCGAGTTCATCGTCTGCGACGAGCCGACCTCGGCGCTCGATGTCTCGGTGCAGGCGCAGATCCTCAATCTGATGCGCGACCTGCAGGACAGGCTGGGATTGACCTATCTCTTCATCAGCCACAACCTCGCCGTGGTGCGGCACATGGCAAGCCGGATCGGCGTGATGTATCTCGGGCGCATTGTCGAGATCGCCGAGGGCCGCGAATTGTTCAGCCATCCGCGCATGCCCTACACCAGGATGCTGCTGGGCGCGGTTCCCGACCTCGCGATGTCCGGCCGCCAGCGCATCCCGGTCCAGGGCGAGATCCCCAACCCGATCGATCCGCCTCCCGGCTGTGCCTTCAATCCGCGCTGCCCGCTGGTGTCAGATCTCTGCCGCCGGCAGGCGCCCGCGCTGATCGACGGCGTCGCCTGCCACGCCGTCAACAATCCTGCCGATGCAGCGCCGGCCTGATCGGCGGGTTGTGCGCAACCGGGCCGGTTGGCAGCCCGCTCCGGCTGTGGTCAAGTGCGGCCGCTCCGCTCCCGTGCGAAACCGGATTCCCATGAGCAAGATCAATCCCGATCCGTTTACGACCCGGCCCGAAATCGAAGGCACCTTTGGCGTCGTGACCTCGACCCACTGGATCGCCACCGCGGTCGGGATGAGCATCCTCGAGAAGGGCGGCAACGCCTTCGACGCCGGCGTCGCCACCGCATTCACGCTGCAGGTGGTCGAACCGCATCTGAACGGCCCGGGCGGAGATGTGCCGATCATCGTGCACGATACGAGGCGCGGGCGCACCGAGGTGATCTGCGGCCAGGGCCCTGCGCCGGCGGGCGCGACCATCGCCCATTACCGCAGCGAAGGTCTCGACATGGTGCCGGGCACCGGGCTGCTCGCTGCTTGCGTTCCCGGCACGTTCGAAGCCTGGATGTTGCTGCTGCGCGACTATGGCACGCTACGGCTGCGCGATGTGCTGGCGCCCGCCATCGCCTATGCCAAGGACGGCTATCCGCTGGTGGAGCGTGCCTCGGCGACGATCCAGACCGTCGAACAATTATTCCGCGAACACTGGACGACATCCGCCGCGGTCTACCTTCCCGACAATCAGGTTCCAAGGCCCGGCACGCTCTTCACCAACCGGAAGCTTGCCGAGACCTATGCCCGGATCCTGACTGAAGCCGAAAGCGGCGGCGCCGACCGCGTCGTCCAGGTCGAGCGCGCCCGCAAGGCGTGGTCGCACGGCTTTGTCGCCGAAGCGATCGGCCGGTTCTGCCGGACCCGGGAAGTGATGGATGTCAGCGGATCGCCGCATCGTGGCGTGCTGACCGCCGACGACCTGGCGCGCTGGCAGCCCGGCGTCGAGGCGCCACTGACCTATGATTACGGCCGCTACACCGTCTGCAAGCCCGGGGTCTGGAGCCAGGGGCCGGTAATGCTGCAGCAGCTTGCTTTGCTCAAGGGATTTGTCCTCGACGGACTCGATCCCGCCGGGCCGGAGTTCATCCACCTGCAGATCGAATGCGCCAAGCTCGCTTATGCTGACCGCGAGAAGTTCTATGGCGATCCGGAATTCACCGAGATCCCGATCGCGACCCTGCTGTCCGATGCGTATAACGGCCAGCGCCGCAAGCTGATCTCCGACACCGCGTCGCTCGATTTCCTGCCCGGCTCGATCGAAGGCTTCGGCTCGGTCGTCAAACTGCGCCGGCAGGAGGGCAGCCGCGAGGCGGTCGGCGCCATGGGCACCGGCGAACCGACGGTTGGCCGGTTCGGCGAGGTGCGTGGCGACACCGTGCATTTCGACATCATCGACCAGGCCGGCAACATGATCTCGGCGACGCCGTCCGGCGGCTGGCTGCAATCGTCGCCGGTGATTCCGGAACTCGGCTTCTGCCTCGGCAGCCGGGCACAGATGTTCTGGCTCGAGGAAGATCATCCCGCAGCGCTGGCACCGGGCAAACGTCCGCGCACCACGCTCAGCCCGACCTTGGCGTTGCGCGACGGCGAGCCCTATCTGGCGTGGGGCTCGCCCGGCGGCGATCAGCAGGATCAATGGATCACGCAATTCTTTCTGCGGCACGTCCATGCCAAATTGAATCTGCAGGAGGCGATCGACGCACCCGCCTGGCATTCGGAGCATTTCCCGATCTCGTTCTGGCCGCGAACCGCGCGGCCCGGCGTGCTGGTGGTCGAAGACCGGGTCCCGAAGGCGACGGTCGATAATCTGAAGGACCGCGGTCATATCGTCGAGATCGGCCCGAGCTGGTCGGAGGGCCGTCTCACCGCCGCCTCCAGGGTCGGCCGCCGCCGACGCGCGGCCGCCAATCCACGCGGCATGCAAGGCTATGCGGCGGGACGATAGCGGGCACCAACGATGACATGGTCGATCATCGCTCGTGACAAGGAGACCGGCCAGTTCGGGATCGCGGTCGCGACCCGGTTCTTCGCCGTCGGCGCGCGCGTGCCCTATATCGCCGCCGGCATCGGCGCGATCGCGACCCAGGCGCTGGTCAATCCTTATTACGGCATCGACGGCCTGAAGCTGCTGCGCCAGGGGCTCGGCCCGCGCGAGGTCGTTGCAAGCCTGATCGCTGCCGACGGCGGCCGCGACAGCCGGCAGTTTCACGTCATGGATTCCGGCGGCCACGTCGCCGCCCATACCGGACGCGAATGCGTCGACTGGTGCGGACACATCGAGGACACCGGCTTTTCGATCGCCGGCAACATGCTGACCGGCGCCCGGGTACTCGACGATACCGCAGCGAGCTATATCGCGAGCGAAAATCTGCCATTCCCGCAACGGCTGATCGCTGCCATGCGATCCGGCGAAGCCGCCGGCGGCGACAAGCGCGGCAGGCAATCGGCGGCGCTGCTGATCTACGGCGACGACGAGTGGTCGGCGCTCGACCTGCGCGTCGACGACCACGCCGATCCGCTTGCCGAACTCGCCCGCCTCGAACAGGTGAGCCGCGAACATTGGGTGCCGTTCCGCCGGTTCATGCCGACCCGCGGCAATCCGGCCGGCGTCACCGATCGCGAGATCATCGATGCCGGCGTCGCAGCCGCCACGGCGGGCCGGAAATGACCGCGCTCGACCCGCGCGAACGGTAGGGTTTCGTGGGCCTCGCGGTTCGAGACGCGCGGCGAAGCCGCGCTCCTCACCATGAGGGTCCAGGCGTAGGGTGGGCAAACGCGCTTGCGCCGTGCCCACCGTCCGACAATTGGTGGGCATGCGGAGCCTGTCATCGGGCGCGCATTCGCGCGACCCGTTGGCTTTG
>DASUIA010000172.1:0-34282 GCA_036273255.1 Bradyrhizobium sp. | reverse complement strand
GCCCATCGCCCAGCGCAACGCCTCGACCAGATTGGATTTGCCGCAGCCGTTCGGGCCGACGACGCCGGTCAGTCCGGGCTCGATCATGAAGTCGGTGGGTTCAACGAACGACTTGAATCCGTGGAGGCGAAGGCGCGTGAGTTTCATGGACACAATGCTCTGTTGGCAGGGCGCGAATCTCTCTGCCGGGACAATACCATGGAAGGCAATGTCGGTGTGGGGGTGAGTTGTTTGCGGCAACTCCTGAGTCGCGACAATGGCGAGACGGTGCCCGAAGGGCAACCGCCGCGGGGGGCTTTTCCCAAGGCTTTTGCAGGGAGTTAGCCGAGGCGCCTCAACCGTGGGTTAAAGGTCAAAGAGAGACCGATCAGTTCTTGAGCAGCGATTTGATCTTCTTGTCGAATTCGTCGAACGAGGCTTCGCCCCTGATGACGTCGCCATTGATGAAAAAGGTCGGCGTCGAATTGACCTTCAGGACCTCGGCGGCATATTTCTGATCGGCCGCGATCTTGTCGAGCAGCTTCTGGTCCTTGAGGCAGTCCTCGACCGCCTTCTCGCTGAGCCCGGCCTGCTTGCCGATGCGCGTCAGCGTTTCCGTGGTGTTCTTCATCACCCAGTCGCTCTGCTGCTTGAACAGCATGTCGACCACCGCGAAATATTTTCCGGCATCGTCCTTGGCGATGCAGCGCGCCAGCATCGAGCCGGCCGCCGCCTTGATGTCGAGCGGGAATTCGCGGAACACGTAGCGGACCTTGCCGGTGTCGATGTAAGTCGACTTGATCTTGGGGAACACCTCGGCGTTGAAGGCCGCACAATGCGGACAGGTCATCGAGGCGTATTCGGTGATGGTCACCGGCGCGTTGGCGGGTCCGAGCGCCATGTCCGGCAGCGATACCGGCTTGGCCACGTCGGCCGCGGTTTGCGCCATGGCAGCCGTGATCAGCGGCGAAAGACCCGTGAGAGCGGCAAGCCCGGTCAACGACAGGGCGGTGGTGACGGCGCGGCGCGTGATGATCAACGGTTTGCTCCCGGATTGGCGCGTTCACGCCGGATGAACTTCGAGAAGAGGTCTGTTCGCTAGCTTGAAAGCACAATTGTGGCAATGGCCGGCCACCGCCGGCGGTCCCGGCCGCTGGCACAATTGGCTCAATTTCGCTTGATCGATGCGCCGAGCCGCGCCAGTGCCGCCCGCAGTTCCTCGTCTTCAATGGCTGCGAGCTTGCTCGCGACCTTCGCGACCGCGCGGGGGTCCGGTCCGCGGGGGAGCGGAACACGATCCCGGCGCGACAGCGGGGCCTGGCGGATCGCCAGCCGTCCCACCGCGCTCCAGCCGAAAAAGCGGTTGACGCGCTCCAGAATGGCGTCGGAGGCGTGCTGGATTTCCAGTGCCATCGGGCCCTCCACCCGCAACACCAGGGTGGCCGGTTGCTGCGGCTGGCCCTCCACCGGCCGCGGCCACTGGATTTTCAGCGGCTCGGAATGGCGTGCGATGTCGGCGCCTGCGATTTCAGCCCAGCGCGTCACCAGCTCGCGCGCGGCGAATCCCTGCTTGGCATAGGCATCGGAGAACACGTCGCTGAGCAGGACGGAAAGCGGCTTGGCGCTGATCGGACCGGGTCTGCGCATGGGTTATTATAGCACGTCGCCGTTTGCAGTGATAACCGACTTGATCGTCATGGCCGGGCATAGCCGTCCGAAGGACGGCGTCGCTTCCGCTCGCCTATGTCCCGGCCATCCACGTCTTGCCTCACGGAAAAAGAAAGGCGTGGATGCCCGCGACAAGCGCGGGCATGACGTGGAGAAATGAGTTCGCCGGAACTAGGCTACGTTATGAATTCATCTGCGATCGCGAAGCCGAAACGGCACAAGGCCGATTCCAAGGCAATCAGTCCTCCCGCGCGGCTGCTCGAGTGGTACGACCGGCACCGCCGCCGGCTGCCGTGGCGGCCGTTGCCGGGCGAACCCGCCGATCCCTATCTTGTGTGGCTGTCGGAAATCATGCTGCAGCAGACCGGCGTGAAGGCGGTGGCGCCCTATTTCGAGCAATTTCTCAGGCGGTGGCCTGATGTCGATGCCCTCGGCCATGCGTCGCTGGACGAGGTGCTGCGAATGTGGGCCGGGCTCGGCTATTATTCGCGCGCCCGCAATTTGCACGCCTGCGCGGTGGCGGTGCTGCGCGACCATGGCGGCGCATTTCCGGACGACGAGAAAGCCCTGCGATCGCTGCCGGGCATCGGGCCCTACACCGCGGCGGCCATCGCTGCGATTGCATTCGGGCGGCGGACCATGCCGGTCGACGGCAATATCGAGCGCGTGGTGTCGCGGCTGTTCGCGATCGAGACGCCGCTGCCGCAGGCCAAGCCGCTGATCCGCGAACTCGCGGCGACGCTGCTCGGCGCCGATGATGGCACCTCGCGCGCCGGCGACAGCGCGCAGGCGCTGATGGACCTTGGCGCCTCGATCTGCACGCCCAGGAAGCCCGCCTGCGTATTGTGCCCGCTCCATGCAGATTGTCTTGGTTGCGCGCACGGCGACCAGGAAGCCTATCCGCGGAAGCCGCCGAAGAAGACCGGCGAACTGCGCCGGGGTGCCGCGTTCGTGGTCACGCGCGGCGATGCGCTGCTGGTACGCACCCGCCCAGAACGAGGCTTGCTCGGCGGCATGACCGAAGTGCCGGGCTCGGACTGGCTTGCGACGCAGCGCGACGACATGGCGTTGCGGCAGGCGCCGCTGCCGAACCGAGCCATGCACTGGCAGCGCAAAGCCGGAATCGTCACCCACGTCTTCACGCATTTTCCGCTCGAGCTCGTGGTCTACACCGCCACCGTGGTGCCGGGGACCCGCGCCCCGGCGGGCATGCGCTGGGTGCCGGTTGCGACGCTGAGGCAGGAGGCGCTGCCGACGGTCATGCGCAAGGTGATCGCGCATGGGCTGGGACCGTCGCTATCCCTGGTTTGAATCGGGCCTTGTCACGATCGGTGGCCTGGCGTTGAGCCCCTCGACCTGGAAGCCGGCAACACGTTTGTAGTTGGCGGCGATGTCTTCCAGTTCCTTAAGCGACAGCACGTCGGTGACGACGTTGTAGCCATCGGGCGCGCGCTCTTCGACCAGTTGCATCACCTGTTCCGGACCGTTGCGGCGATTGAGCATGACAAGATCCGATGTGGCGGGACGACGTTCGGCCTCATAGGCGGTGAGCGCGGCGGGGACGACGCCGTGTGCCAGGATCTCCCGGGTCAGCACCCGCGCATCGAGGATGGCCTGCGAGGCGCCGTTGGAGCCGATCGGATACATCGGATGCGCGGCGTCGCCCATCAGGGTGACGCGGCCGAACGTCCATTGTGGAAGCGGGTCGCGGTCGACCAGCGGATATTCGTAGGCGTGCGGACAGTTGCGGATCAGGCCCGGGACGTCGAGCCAGTCGAATTTCCAGTCGTCGAACCAGGGCAGGAATTCTTCCAGCCGCGCTGTGCGGTTGTAGTCCTCGCGTCGCCACTGGTAGGTCGGCGGCATGTGTCGCTCCGCGACCCAGTTGATCGAGACCTTGCCGGAACGGTCGGCTTCTTTCGAAATCGAGTAGCAGACGAATTTCAGGATCTCGTGGCCCGCCATGATCATGGTGCGGCCGGAAAGGAATGCATTGCTCCTTGTGATGCCGCGCCAGAGAATGCGTCCGTTCCAGATCGGCGGACCTTCCCGCGGATACAGCCTTTCGCGCACCGCGGAATGAATGCCGTCGGCGGCGATCAGGATCGCACCGTCATGGCTGCCGGCGGATTTGCCCGTTGTTCTATCGGTGAAATTGGCGCGCACGCCATCAGCGGTTTCCGACCAGTCCGCCAGATGGTGGCGGGTGAGAATGTTTTCGGCGCCAAGTCTTTCGAGCGCGGTGTCGAGCAGAATCTGCTGCAGCGTGCCGCGATGGATCGAGAATTGCGGCCATTTGTAGCCGGCCTCGAGGCCGCGCGGCTCGCTCCAGATCGGCTTGCCGCGCTTGGAGAAATAGGCGAGCTCGGTGGTGCGCACACCGGCCGCGTCCAGCCGGTCCAGCAGGCCGAGTTCGCTGAGTTCGCGCACCGCGTGCGGCAGCACATTGATGCCGACACCGAGCGGCTTCAGTTCCGGAACGCTCTCGAACACTTTGGCGGGAACGCCGATTTGATGCAGGCTGAGCGCCAGCGTCAATCCACCGATGCCGCCACCGGCGATGAGAACGGTCATGATCCTTCCCTCATTCCCCGCGCGGTCATGGCATGAGAGGTGGAACGGGGCAACTGCCGTTACCGATACCTTGGGATTCCCGGGCTGCGCCGGCGGCGCATCCCGGAAAATGGCGGCACTCGCTTCGGGGCGGTCAGGCTGCCTTGGTCTTGAGATGGCCGAACATGATGTGGCGCGCCTCGTCGTCCATTTCGGCCTTGAAGACGAACTTGTCCTTCAGCGCGAGCGCGCGGGCCGCGGCCGGCCGTGCCGACACCTCATCGACCAACCGCTTTACATGGGGATATTTCGCGTAGGCCTCCTCGCCGAGCACGAACGGCGCCAGCCGGGCCCATCCCCAGAACGCCATGTCCACGATGGTGTAGGTATCGCCGATCATATAGCGGCTCCTGGCGAGATGATCGTTGAGAATGCGGTAGTGGCGATGCGCTTCGAACTGGTAGCGGTTGTGCGCGTATTCCAGATCTTTCGGCGCGTGGTGCTTGAAATGCACCGCCTGTCCCGAATACGGGCCGAGGCCGGTGGCGACGAACATCAGCCATGACAGCATCTGCGCGCGGTTGGCGGGCTTATTCGAGGGCAGGAATTTGCCGGTCTTCTCGCCGAGATAGAGCAGGATGGCGTTGCTGTCGAACACGAACACGCCGTCATCGTCGATGGCGGGCACCTTGCCGTTCGGATTGACCTCGAGGAATTCCGGCTTGAACTGATCGCCCTTGCGGGTGTCCACCGGAACGAGTTCGTAAGCCAGGCCGGACTCTTCCAGGAACAGCGCGACCTTGGCCGGGTTCGGCGCGCCGTTGAAGTAAAACTTGAGCATTGAAATTCTCCCCTGCGTCTTGGTTGCCGAGAAATATCGGGACGCGGCGACCATACCGCGGACGGCCTGTCCTTGTGCAAATTTTTGCCGGAAGTGCAACCGACGAGTTCGTGAGGGAGAGATTGTCATTCCGGGATGCGCACTTGGCGCAGGCCCGGAATCCATTGGGCCGTAATGATCGCGGTGGGATGGATTCCGGGCTCGCGCTGACGCGCGCCCCGAAATGACGGCTAGCCCGTGGCCATTCCCGAGCGGATTTCGGCGCGCAACTCGTCGATCAGGCGCAGACCCTTGTTGGTCTCGATGTGCCAGAAGGTCCAGCCGTTGCAGGCGCCGGCGCCTTGCGCCACCGCGCCGATACGGTGGATCGAGCCGACCTTGTCGCCGAGCATGATGGCGCCGTCGGCGCGCACCAGGGCGCCGTGGCGCTTGTTGGAATCGACCAGCCGGGTGCCGGGCGAAATCATGCCGCGCTCGATCAGTTCGGAAAATGCCACCCGCGGTGCGTCGCGCGCGGTCATGAACGGGGCAAGCGTCGCCTCCGGCAGCGGCTCGATCGCGGCGATGCGGGCTTCGGCGGCGGCCGCGTAGGTCGGGTCGCGCTCGAACCCGATGTAGCGGCGGCCGAGCCGCTTCGCGACGGCACCGGTGGTGCCGGTACCGTTGAACGGATCGATCACGAGATCGGCGGGCTTCGACGACGACAACAGCACGCGCGCCAGCAGGCCTTCGGGCTTCTGCGTTGGGTGGACCTTCCTGCCGTCCTTGCCCTTGAGGCGTTCGTCGCCGGTGCACAGCGGAATCAGCCAGTCGGAACGCACCTGCACGTCCTCATTGGCGGCCTTCAGCGCCTCATAGTTGAAGGTATAGCCCTTGGCCTTCTCGTCGCGCGCTGCCCAGATCATGGTCTCGTGAGCGTTGGTGAAGCGACGGCCGCGAAAGTTCGGCATCGGATTGGTTTTGCGCCAGACGATATCGTTGAGAACCCAGAAGCCGAGGTCCTGCATGATGGAGCCGACGCGGAAAATGTTGTGATAGGAGCCGATCACCCACAGCGTTGCCGACGGTTTCATGACGCGGCGGCAGGCCAAGAGCCACGCGCGGGTGAAATCATCATAGGCGGCGAACGATGAAAACTTGTCCCAGTCGTCGTTGACGGCATCGACATGGGATTCGTCGGGGCGCTTGAGGTCGCCCTTGAGCTGAAGATTGTAGGGCGGGTCGGCGAACACCAGGTCGACCGAACCGGCCGGGAGTTTCGACATCTCGGCGACGCAATCGCCTACGATGATCTGAACACTGGAAGGGGAGTCGAATTTAGTGCGGGGCGCCTTTGCAGACGCCCCGCGACGCGACACAACCATGACTCAAATACTCTGACTCAGGCGACGCTGTCGGCGACGCGGGACTAAACAACCGACTGGCGCCACATTGGCGAACCAAAGTAAAAATCGACTTAACCGGGCAATTCTTTCACGCTAGGCAATTTTTGCCGGGCGGGTTATTGATTAATGGAATGGAAATTTTACGTTGGACGGTGCGTCGGGTTCGCCGGATCCGCGCCAGCGGATTGGAATGAAGGAAATGCGCCATGCGTTACGATGATTTTCGTCGCAGCGACGACATCGACGACCGTCGCGACGACAGTGGCGGCGGTGGCGGCGGCTTTGGTCTTCCGATGGGCGGTGGCGGCGGGCTCGGCATCGGCACCATCATCGTGCTCGGTCTCATTGGTTACGCCTTCGGCATCGATCCGCGCATCCTGATTGGCGGCGCACAGGTGCTCAACGGCGGTGGCCAGGCGCCAAGCTATCAGACCGATCGCAGGCCTTCCTCCAGCAAGACCAGCGCGCCGACCGATCCGATGGGCAGCATGATCGCTGGCATCCTCGGCGAGATCGACGATCGCTGGAGCGAGATCTTCAAGGCCAGCGGGCAATCCTATACCGGACCGCGCATCGTGCTGTTCCGCAACGTCACCAATGGCGGCCGCTGCGGCATGGCGCAGTCGGCGATGGGACCGTTCTACTGTCCGCCGGATCGGCAGATCTTCCTCGACACCGGATTCTTCCGCGAGGTCGAGACCCGGTTCCACGGCTGTTCGGGCAATGCCTGCAAGTTCACCGCGGCCTATATCATCGCCCATGAGGCCGGCCATCACATCCAGAACCTGCTCGGCATCCTCCCCAAGGTGACGCGGCTGCAGCAGCAGGCCGGCAGCAAGGCCGAGGCCAACGCGCTGCAGGTCAAGGTCGAACTGCAGGCGGACTGCCTGTCGGGCGTCTGGGTCAACCGCGAGGAAAAGAAGCGTCCGGGCTTCCTCGAAGCGGGCGACATCGACGCGGCGCTGACGACCGCCTCCGCCATCGGCGACGATACGCTGCAGCGGCAGGCCACCGGGCGGGTGGTGCCGGATTCGTTCACGCACGGCTCCGCCGCGCAACGCAAGCATTGGTTCATGACCGGCTATCAGCAGGGCACCGTGCAGGCCTGCAACACCTTCGGCTCCGGGGCGATGTAACGGGGGAGGGTGCCATGACTTCCCTCGATCCGACCCGAATGTTGGTGCCGCTCAACATCGCGGTGCTGACGATTTCCGATAGCCGATCGCTGCAGGATGACAAATCCGGAACCACGCTGTCCGAGCGGCTGGTGGCTGCCGGTCATCATCTCGCGGCGCGCGAGATCGTCGTCGACGACGTCGAGGCGATCCGGGTCATTGTCAGGCGATGGATCGCCGATCAGGGCGTCGATGTCGTCATCACCACCGGCGGCACCGGCTTCACCGGCCGCGACGTGACGCCGGAAGCCATCGAACCCCTGTTCGAGAAGCGGATGGACGGCTTCTCCATCGCCTTTCATATGCTGAGCCATGCCAAGATCGGCACATCGACGGTGCAGAGCCGCGCCACCGCGGGGGTTGCCGGTGCGACCTTCATCTTCTGCTTGCCGGGATCGCCGGGCGCCTGTCGCGACGGGTGGGACGGCATCCTCGCCGCCCAGCTCGATTACCGCACCCGGCCCTGTAATTTCGTCGAGATCATGCCGCGGCTCGACGAGCACCTGCGGCGGCCGAAGGCGAAGGGCGCTTCCGCTTAGGGCGAGCCGTCATTGCGTTCCGGCAAGGCCCTCACGCGACCATGATCCGGCTGCGCAGCAGGGTGCGCGAGGACCGGCCGAGCTGCCGCAGCAGCCGCGCCTCGGAGCGGCGGCCATCCGCTGCATAGCCGCCGAGCCGATCGTAATGGTCGCGGGCGATCAGCAATCCCTGATCGGCCGGCGGCCCCGCGATGATCCGCGCCATCGATCGCAAACGATCGCGGAGGCGGATGTCGGCATAGGGCGAGCGGACATGGCGAAAGATTCCGGCCCGCGGCTGGCCGCTGGTCGAGACGCGCTGGATGAACTGCGCGGTTTCGTCGATCCAGCCATGGTCGAGCACGGCGCCGGCGTGCAGGAACATCAGCCAGGCCGAGCGCGCCTGCCGGGCGCCGGCAGCCAGCGCCGCGGCGCGCGTTCCCTCGATGCGCAAATACCGGCATCCCGCGACGTCGGCGACCCGTTCGATCACGCCGGTGTCGGCGCGATCGACCAGCAGCACCTCGCGGACCACGCCGGCCGCCGAGCCCGGCACCAGCGCCGCCAGCGTGGCCACCGCGGTATGCTCGACGCCTTCGGTCGCAATGATGACACTCAGCACGGAACGGGTTTTCGAACTCTCGAATACGGAAAGCGCCGCACTGTTATCACCTTGTCACATTCAAATCAGCCGTCCGGACTGCAGCTTTTTGCGGCAGCCGCGCGGGGTCGCGGCACGGGGTCCGCAGGGTGGCAGTCGATCATGCATGTCGATGTTCTTGATTTGTTCTCAAGGCGTGCTATATTCCGGCCATGAGTCGAGCATCCTCACATGCCCTCAAGCACCCGCCGGTCACGGTGCCCTCCGAGCCGGCGGGTGCGCTGCCCTCGTTTCCGGAACTGGCGGTGGCGATCGAGCGCGAGCGGCGGCGCGGTCGCGGCGCGCAGTCCAACGACAGCGGCCGGTTCGAAGCCGAGGCGCGGGTGGCGTTCGACGACGGCTGGCAGAGCCTCGACGAATTGCCGCCATTCAAGACCATTGTCGCGCCCGACACCGCGCGCAAGGTCATCACCCGCAACGAATCGCCCGATATCGGTTTCGATCGCTCGATCAATCCCTATCGGGGCTGCGAACATGGCTGCGTGTACTGCTTCGCGCGGCCGACCCATGCCTATCTCGGCCTGTCGCCGGGGCTCGACTTCGAGTCGAGGCTGTTTGCCAAGCCCGATGCGCCGGCGCTGCTGGAGAAGGAACTGGCGGCCTCCGACTACAAGCCGCGCATGATCGCGATCGGCACCAACACCGACCCCTACCAGCCGATCGAGCGCGAACGGCAGATCATGCGTGGCATTCTCGAGGTGCTCGATCGCGCCGGCCATCCGGTCGGCATCGTCACCAAATCGGCGCTGGTCATCCGCGACATCGACATTCTCGCGCGGATGGCGAAGCGCAATCTCGCCAAGGTAGCGCTCTCGGTCACGACGCTCGATGCGACGCTGGCGCGTACCATGGAGCCGCGGGCCTCGACCCCGCCAAGGCGGCTCGAGGCGCTGCGGCGGTTGTCCGAAGCGGGAATACCGACCACGGTGATGGTGGCCCCGGTGATACCCGCGCTGAACGATGCCGAGATCGAGCGCGTTCTCGACGCCGCGGCGCATGCCGGCGTCAGGGAAGCGAGCTATGTGCTGCTGCGGCTGCCGCTCGAAGTGCGCGACCTGTTCCGCGAATGGCTGATCGCGAACTATCCCGACCGCTACCGTCACATCTTCACGCTGATCCGCGACATGCGCGGTGGCCGCGACTATGATTCGCAATGGGGCACGCGGATGAAGGGCACCGGGCCGATGGCCTGGATGATCGGCCGCCGGTTCGACATCGCCTGCGACAGGCTCGGGCTCAACAAGCGGCGCTCGAAACTGACCACCGATCACTTCGTCCGCCCGAAACGCAGCGGCCAGCAGCTCAGCCTGTTCTAGTTCAGCGCAATTCCACCCAACGGATTCATCCTTCGAGACGCATCGCTTCGCGATGCTCCTCAGAGCCTGACCGAAAATGCGTCCAGCATTCTCAGGCGCTTTCCAACCGCTTGAAAATGACTCCTTTTTTCGTCATGGCCGGGCTTCGTCCCGGCCATCCACGTCTTTCTTGCTTGAGTGAAGCTAAGACGTGGATGCCCGGGACGAAGCCCGGGCATGACGAGTTTCGACAAAAGGCTCATTTCATTGGTTGCTTTTTGAGTCGGACTCTCAGGATGAGGTACCGGACCCTCATGGTGAGGAGCGCGTCTTCGCGCGTCTCGAACCATGAGGCCTCGGGGGAAGCAACAATGATTCGAGCGAGCCCGAAAACGCTTCAGGCGTTCAGGATTATGGATCGGCGGGACTGAATAGCGGGAATTGGGCCGGGTTCCCGGTTGCGTCGCCGGGCTCGCTTGCGCACGATCCCGGCATGATTCGAACCAAGCCAGAGACGTCAAAGGACGCGCCGGCGAGACTGCCGAAGGGTGTGATTGCGGTCGCGCCGCCGAGCTTTCGCCGCGAGCGCGCGCTGATCAAGCGGGGGGTCTGGCCGATCGCGGGCTGCGACGAAGCCGGACGCGGTCCGCTGGCCGGCCCGGTCGTGGCCGCGGCGGTGGTACTCGATCCCAGGCGGATTCCGAAGGGCATCGATGATTCCAAGCGACTGACCGCCGAGCGCCGCGAGGAACTGTTCGAGCGAATCTGCACGACGGCCGCGTTCGCCGTCGCCTATGCCTCGCCTTCGCGGATCGATCGCGACAATATCCTGCGCGCCTCGCTGTGGGCGCTGGCGCGCGCGGTCGATGCGCTGCCGGAACGGCCGAAACATGTGTTCGTCGATGGCCGCGACCGGCTGGAGACGCCGTGCGACTGCGATGCCGTGATCGGCGGCGACGGTCTGGTGCTCTCGATCGCGGCAGCCTCGATCATCGCCAAGGTCTCGCGCGATCGCCTGATGTGCGCGCTCGCTCAGGATTGCCCGGGTTACGGCTTCGAGCAGCACAAGGGCTACGCCGTGCCGGAGCATCTGGCGGCCCTGCACCGGCTTGGACCATCGGTGCATCACCGCCGCTTTTTTGCTCCGGTCGCCGCCGCGCGCGCAAGACAAGAAGGCACTGCGATCGGCGCCGAGGTCGTTGCGATCGACACCGGTTGCCTCGGCGGCTGGCGCGCTTTATCAGACGTTCAAGATTGAATGGAACCGGCCCCCGCGCCGGCTCGGGCATGTCGGACGGCCGATGCGTTTCACCTCGCTGATTATCGAACTGATCCGCGCCCGGCCGCGGCTGGTGGTCTGGATTGTGGTGCTGTGTCAGGCGGCGCTGTGGCTGCTGCTGCCAATGCTGCTGTATCGAAGCCCGCCCGGCGACCTCGCGACCGTGCTTGCCTACGGCCGCGAATACCGGGTCGGAACCAATCTCGGCCCGCCGCTGGCATTCTGGCTCGCCGATATCGCCTTTCGTCTCGCCGGCAATCACATGTTCGGTGTTTATCTGCTGGCGCAGCTTTGCTCGGTCGCCACATTCTGGTCGCTCTATCTGCTGGCGCGCGCCGTCGTCGGCGGCCAGCAGGCGGTGCTCGCCGTATTGTTGACCATGACGATTGCCGCGTTCAGTTCGCCCGGCGTTGAGTTTGGCCCGCTGGTACTGGCGCGTCCGCTGTGGGCGCTGCTGTTGCTGCACTCCTGGCGGCTGATCGGCCAGCATCGCCGCAACGCCTGGTTCGCCTGGTCGATCGAGGCCGGCCTCCTGCTGCTGACCACCCCGGCCGCGCTCGGCCTGCTGCTCCTGATCGTCGCCTTCGCGCTCGCGACCGCGCGCGGACGGCGCACGCTGATGTCGTTCGATCCGCTGTTTGCGTTGCTGGTGATCGTCGTGCTGGCGCTGCCCTATCTGATCTGGCTGATCCGCGCCGATACGCTGGCCTTGCCGTCCTGGCCCGCGCTGGCGGATTTGCAGGCGAGGGGGCTGCATTGGGCAAGGCTGCTCGGCGGCCTGCTGCTCGCAGCTTTCGGCGTGTTGCTGCTGGTGGTTCTGAATTCGGGGTGGTTCGCCCGCACCCCGGACGATGCGCCGATCATCTACCGGCCGCCGGTTGAACCGCTGGCGCGCGATTTCGTCTATTTTTTCGCCATCGCGCCCGCGCTCGCCGGAAGCCTGGTCGCCGGTCTGTTCGATCTCGACCGGGTGGTGGGCGGGGCGGCCATCGCATTGCTGATGACCGGGCTCGCCGCGATCGTTGCCACCGGCGATCTCGTCCACTTGCGGCGCCAGCGCGTGCTGCGATCGGTGTGGGCGGCGGCCATCATCGCCCCCGCGCTTGCCGTCGTCGCGGCGACGCTGTTTCTGCCCTGGATCGGTGGCGGCGAGGTTGCCACGTCGCTGCCCGCCACCACGATCGCGCATTTCTTCGGCGACAGCTTTGAACGGCGGACCAATCAGCGGCTGCGCGCGGTGACCGGCGACGCCCAGCTTGCCAGCCTGGTCGCGCTGGCGAGTGGCCGACCTCATCTGCTTCTCGAGGCCACCCCGGCGCATACGCCGTGGCTGAGCCTGCCGAAATTCAATCAAACCGGCGGCGTCGTGGTTTGGCGGGCATCCGACACGATCGGGACGCCGCCGGCGGAGATCGCCCAGCGTTTCCCCGGCCTCGTTCCGGAAGTGCCGCACGCGTTCGATTGGCTGGTAAACGGCCGCCAGCCGCTGTTGCGGATCGGCTGGGCCATCGTGCGCCCGAAGGCGCCGTGAGCGTTGCCAGGTGCGAGCCCGGATGGAGCGCCGCGAAATCCGGGGCGATCTTGCCCGCATCGCGATTCCCGGATTGCGCGGAGTTTATCCTTGGGCACGCCGGAGGCGTGACCCGAGGGCTGCATCCGGGCTACGACTCTACTGCAGCGCCCGCGCGATCGCGCGTAGATCCTGCCAGGACATGCGTTTGTAGGACGGCGATCGCAGCAGATAGGCGGGATGGAATGTCGCCATCGCGCGGATCATGCGGGTGCCGGTGTCGTAGTCGAACCATTTGCCGCGGGTTTTCATGATGCCCTCCCGCGTCGACAGCAGGGTCTGGGTCGAAGGATTGCCGAGCGTTACCAGCACGTCCGGGTTCACCAGTTCGATTTGCCGCTGGATGAACGGCAGGCAGATTTGCGTCTCCTGCGGCGTTGGCGTGCGGTTGCCCGGTGGCCGCCAGGGAATGACATTGGCGATGTAGGCCTTGCTGCGATCGAGCCCGATCGCCGCGATCATGCGGTCGAGCAACTGGCCCGAGCGACCGACAAACGGCAGGCCCTGGAGGTCTTCATCGCGCCCCGGCGCTTCGCCCACGAACATGATGCGCGCCTGCGGGTTACCGTCGGCGAACACCAGGCGGGTGGCGGTGGATTTGAGCGCACAGCCGTCGAAATTCTCCAATAGCGTGCGCAACGCGTCCAGCGACGGAGCGGTCCGCGCCGCCTCTCGCGCGGCCGCAATCGCTGCCTCCGGCGGTAGTACGCTGTCGCTGCGCGCGGCGGGCGTGGCGAGGGCAACGGTCCTGGCGGGCCTTGCCGGCGCGGTCTGCGCGAGCGCGGCGGCAGGATTGGGATCGGCCAGCCGGTTCACGGGCTCCTCCAAGAGCGCGCAGTCGACCCCGGCCTCCAGATAAAAGGCCAGCAATTGCTTGAGAGTAGGGACGGGATCAGGAGTCATGACGCAGTCTCGAAGGCATTCCTCAATCTACGCTGAAGCCGGCCGCCGCGAAACGCCCTGGCGTGCATTTTCCGTGGTTGTCCTTGATCCAAAAATCGGAAACAAACGCCAGTTGGACACGTTCTCACCGGCCTGAGACCTGATCATGAGCACTGACGAGCTTCCGCCTCGCGAATCCATGGAATTCGACGTCGTCATCGTCGGCGCCGGCCCCTCCGGCCTCGCCGCGGCGATCCGGTTGAAACAGCTCAATGCCGAACTGTCGGTCGTCGTGGTGGAGAAGGGGTCCGAGGTCGGCGCGCACATCCTGTCCGGCGCGGTGATCGATCCGGTGGCGCTCGACAAGCTCGTTCCGGGCTGGCGCGCGGAAGCCGACTGCCCGCTGAAGACGCGAGTCGCCGACGATCGCTTCTACTGGATGACCGCGGGCGGCGCGATCCGGTTGCCGAACATCATGATGCCGCCGCTGATGAACAACCATCACTGCTACATCGGCTCGCTTGGCAGTGTGTGCCGTTGGCTCGCACCCAGGGCCGAAGCGCTCGGCGTCGAGATCTACCCGGGCTTCGCCGCGGTCGAGGTGCTCTATGATGACAAAGGCGCGGTGCGCGGTATCGCCACCGGCGACATGGGGGTGGCCAAGGATGGTTCGCACAAATCGTCCTACACGCGCGGCATGGAACTGCTCGGCAAATACACCCTGTTCGCCGAAGGCGCGCGCGGCAGCCTGAGCAAGCAGCTCATCGCGAAGTTCGCGCTCGACGCGAGCAGCCAACCGCCGAAATTCGGCATCGGTCTCAAGGAGGTCTGGCAGATCGACCCGGCCAGGCACCACCGGGGCCTGATCCAGCATTCGTTCGGCTGGCCGCTGAACAATTCGACCGGCGGCGGCTCGTTCCTCTATCACTACGACGACAATCTGGTCGCGGTCGGATTCGTCGTGCATCTCAATTACGATGATCCGTATCTGTCGCCGTTCGATGAATTCCAGCGATTCAAGACCCATCCCGCAATCCGCGGCCTGTTCGAGGGCGGCAAACGGCTGGCCTATGGCGCCCGCGCCATCACCGAGGGCGGCTACCAGTCGGTGCCCCGCCTCAGCTTTGCGGGCGGTGCGCTGATCGGTTGCGCCGCGGGATTTGTCAACGTGCCGCGCATCAAGGGCGTGCACAACGCCATGGGCAGCGGCATGCTGGCGGCCGAGCATGTCGTTGCCGCGCTCGGTGCTGGCCGCGCCAGCGACGAACTGACCGACTATGAGAATGCCTGGCGCGACTCGCCGGTCGGCAAGGATCTGTACCGGGTCCGCAACGTCAAGCCGCTGTGGTCGAAGTTCGGCACCATCCTCGGCGTTGCGCTTGGCGGCATCGACATGTGGTGCAACACGCTGGGGTTCTCGCTGTTCGGCACCCAGTCGCATGCCAAGCCCGACCGCAAGTCGCTCGACCCGGCGAAGGCCCATGCCCCGATCGCGCCGTCGAAGCCGGACGGCAAGCTTACCTTCGACAGGCTGTCGTCGGTGTTCCTGTCCAACACCAATCATGAGGAGGACCAGCCGGTGCACCTCAAGGTCGCCGACATGAACCTGCAGAAGACGTCCGAGCACGACGTCTATGCCGGGCCGTCCAACCGCTATTGCCCGGCCGGCGTCTATGAATGGGTCGAGGAGGCGAACGGCCCGCGCTTCGTGATCAACGCCCAGAATTGCGTCCACTGCAAAACCTGCGACGTCAAGGACCCGAACGGCAACATCACCTGGGTTCCGCCGGAAGGTGGCGGCGGACCCAATTACGAGGCGATGTGACGCACGATTGCGTGAGGCAGGCCGCGCCCACCCAACCAGCGGCCACGATACCGCCACACTGACAGCGTTCTCAGGCGCGGCTGGCGGGCCGGGCCGATTTGAACCCTTCCCGCCGATCGATTCGCCACCCCCGTATCCTTGCGGTGGAACGCCAAACGCGGCATTGTCGCCTGCCTTGATGCCGCCGCTTGGGTTCGCATTCGAGACGATCCGTCAAAATCTGGAGCTAGGGCGAACCGTGATGTTTCCCATTCGTTTCAATCGCCGAACCATCGCCGCATTGGCCTTCGCCGCGCTTGCGGTGCCGGTGTCGGCTTCGGCCCAGACGCCGGATCATCCGAACGATAATTCGGCGCAGTTTCCCACCAGTCACGATCTGAAATCGCTGACCATGTCGGGCAGCTACCTGGCGGCCCGTCATGCCAGCGTGGAACGGGACGCCGCCTCGGCGGCGGCGTTCTACCGCTCGGCCCTTCGCACCGATCCGAAGAACAACGAACTGCTCGATCGCGCCTTCATTTCTTCGCTGGCGGATGGCAGCATCGACGAGGCGGTGAGGCTCGCCGACCGTATCCTGACGGTCGACAAATCCAATCGCGTGGCCCGGCTCGTGGTCGGGGTGCGCGACCTGAAGCTGAAGAAATACAGCGCCGCGCAGCAGAACATCAATCAATCGATTCGCGGGCCGATCACCGATCTGGTGGCGACGCTGTTGTCGGGTTGGGCGAGCTATGGCGCCGGCGACAGCAAGGCCGCGGTCGCCAATATCGACAAACTGACCGGTCCGGAATGGTACCCGCTGTTCAAGGATTTGCATTCAGGCATGATTCTCGAGCTCGCGGGCAAGGAAAAGGACGCTGGCGTGCGTCTCGAGCGGGCCTACAAGCTCGACGATTCCATGCTGCGGGTCGCCGACGATTATGCGCGCTGGCTGTCGCGCAACAAGGATGAGGCCTCGGCGATCGCGGTCTATGAGGCATTCGACAAGAAGCTGCCGCGGCACCCGCTGGTGCTGCAGGGGCTGCGCGAAACCAGAGCCGGCAAGAAGCTGCCGCCGCTCGTCGATTCACCGCAGACCGGTGCCGCCGAGGCGCTTTACGGGATCGGCGCCACCCTGACCCGCCGCGGTGGCGAGGATCTGGCGCTGGTCTATCTGCAGCTTGCGCTCTACCTCGCCCCCAACCATCCGCTGGCGCTGCTGTCGCTCGCCGATCTCTACGAGTCGGTGAAGAAGCCGGCGATGGCGATCAAGGTCTATGAGCGCGTGCCGGCGAGTTCGCCGCTGAAGCGCAACGCCCAGATCCAGCTCGCGACCGATCTCGACGCCGCCGACCGCAGCGACGAGGCGATCAAGATCCTGAAGGGCGTGATCGCTGACGATCCCAAGGATCTCGAAGCCATCATGGCGCTCGGCAATGTCGAGCGCGGTCGCAAGAAGTTCGCCGACTGCGCCGATACCTATGCAAAGGGCATCGATGCGCTGCCGGATGCAAACGACAAGGGCAACACCGTCTGGTACTATTACCGCGGCATCTGCGAGGAGCGCTCCAAGCAATGGAGCAAGGCCGAAGCCGACATGCGCAAGGCGCTCGAGCTGCAGCCCGACCAGCCCCATGTGCTGAACTATCTCGGCTATTCCTGGATCGATCAGGGCATCAATCTCGACGAAGCCATGAAGATGATCAAGCGGGCGGTCGATCAGCGCCCGGATGACGGCTACATCGTGGATTCGCTGGGCTGGGCCTATTTCCGCATCGGCAATTACGAGGAGGCGGTCAAGAACCTCGAACGCGCGATCGATCTCAAGCCCGAAGACCCGACCATCAACGATCATCTCGGCGACGCCTATTGGCGGGTTGGCCGGACCCTCGAGGCCAAGTTCCAGTGGGCGCACGCCCGCGACCTGAAGCCCGAGCCCGAAGACCTGCCGAAGATCGAGGCCAAGATCAAGAACGGTCTGCCCGACGACACCTCTTCCGCGGCCGCCGCTGACAAGAAAAAAGAGGACGGCAAGGGCGGCTGACCGAGGGGCTTGACGCCGATGCCGGCGCTGATGGAGGAGGGGCGCGCCAAGGTCAACCTGACCCTTCGGGTGGTCGGACGCCGCGTCGACGGCTATCACGATCTGGAGAGCGTGGTGGCGTTCGCCGATTGTGCCGACCGCCTCAGCCTGACGCCTGGGGACAGCCTGGATCTCAAGACGATCGGCCCGCTGGCCAATGATTGCGGCGACAATGCCGACAATCTCGTGCTCAAGGCCGCAGAACTGCTCGGCGAACGCGTGCCCGGCCTGCGGGCCGGCGAGTTCGTCCTCGACAAGGTCCTGCCGGTCGCAGCCGGGATCGGCGGCGGTTCGGCCGATGCGGCGGCGGCGCTGCGTCTGCTGGCGCGGCTCAATGACCTTGCCTTCGACGATCCGCGTCTGATGGAGGTCGCGCTGCTGACCGGCGCGGATGTGCCGGTTTGTCTCGCCTCGCGCGCCTGCGACATGACCGGCATCGGCGAAACGCTGCTGCCGCTCAGCCTGCCGGAATTGCCCTGCGTGATGGTCAATCCCCGGGTGGCGATCGCGACCCGGGACGTCTTTCGCGGGCTCGGCCTGCGCAACGGCGAATTGCTGGTCGGCGCCACCGACGTGATCCAGGCAGACTCCTGGCCGGAAGCGGGCGCGTCGATGGACGACTGGATCGAGGCGCTGAGCGACGGCTACAACGACCTCGAAGCCCCGGCGAGGCGAATTCAGCCCGTCATCGGCGAGGTGCTGACGGTCCTCGCCGCGGCCGACGGTGCCAGGCTCGCGCGGATGTCCGGATCGGGTGCGACCTGCTTTGCGATTTTCGAGCATGCCGCCGCGGCGCAGCGCGCGGCGCAGCAGATCGGGCGCGATCATGCCAAATGGTGGGTACACGCGGGCGCGCTGAGTTAATCCCGGAGCCCGCATCCCGCAAAGACAGGGCCGTCAGCGCGCCGCCAGCGAGGCGACGCATTCGATTTCGATCAGCATCTTTGGATCGGGCAGCGCTTGAACGATGCAGGTGGTGCGGGCCGGGTAGGGAGGCGGGCCGAACGCCGAAGCATACAATACGTTCATCGCGGCGACGTCGGCTGCGCGCGTCAAGAGCACGTTGACCTTGACCAGCCGGGTAAAATCCGTGCCCGCTTCATCGAGCACGCGCCTGATATTGCGAACCACGAAACCGAACTGGGCCTCGAAGCTGTCCGGCAGCGCGCCCTTGTCGTCGAAGCCGGGAATGCCGGAGACGAACAGGAGGTCGCCGACCCGGGTCGCGAAGGAGAGCGGGGGCGCCTTGATGCCGGGGGGCGGCGCGAAGTGTTGGATCGGGGCCATGTTCAACCATCCGCCCGTGACGGGGTGCCGGCCACCTTCACCGCGCCCCTCGCGACACTCCGCAATCGCCACAGCTCATATCCGAGCATGCCGATGGTCATGGCGACGACAAACACCACGATCGGCAAGCTCAGGCCGGCGAGATTGACCAGCGCTGGCCCCGGACAGATGCCGACCAGGCCCCAGCCGATCCCGAACAGGACCGCACCTTGCACCAGCGGCGCGTCGATGTCGTTGCGCGACGGCCAAAGCGTCGTCGCCGCCAGGACCGGTGCGCCGCGCCGTCGCGCCCACGCAAAGCCGGCGGCGGTAACCGCCACCGCGCCGGCCATCACAAATGCCAGCGTCGCATCCCAGGCGCCGAAGATGTCGAGGAAGCCGAGCACCTTCTCCGGCTCGGTCATGCCGGAGATCAGCAGGCCGGTGCCGAAGATCAGCCCGCAGGCAAAGCTGGCGACAATGAGCGGCATCGCTAACCTCCAAACCCGTGACGCACGATCGCCACCGTGATGACGGCAGTCGTCATGAAGATCACCGTCGCCGCGATCGAACGCGCCGACAGCCGCGCAAACCCGCAGACCCCGTGGCCCGAGGTGCAGCCATTGCCCATGCGACTGCCGAATCCCACCAGCAGGCCGCCGAGCGCCACCAGCGCCAGGTTCGATGCCATCGCCGGCGCTGGAAGCGGCCTGCCGACCAGCGTGGCCAGCAGCGGTGCCGCGATCAACCCGGCAACGAATGCGATCCGCCATCCCTGATCGGCTGGCCGCAGCGCCAATAGCCCGCCAAAGATGCCGCTGACGCCGGCGACGCGCCCCGTCAACAGCATCAGGCCAGCGGCGGCAAGCCCGATCAGGGCACCGCCGAATAATCCCGAGAGAGGTGTCAGGTTGTGCATCGCGATCGTCTCCCTGTCGCGAGGATCGACCTGGGCGCGGGCCGGATCGTCCGGGCGCGCCGCAGGCTGCCGAGACTATCCCGCAACGCGGGCGCAGGCGAGTCGAATGGGTTTTGCCGAACCCCGCCCGTGAGTTACATTTGAACCCTGCGTGATTCGATCCGCGCAAGCCTCGCCCCGCAAAGACCTCCGGAGAAAACAGATGAAGATTCCCTCGGCCCTTCGTGTTGCCCTGGCTGCGCTGCTGGCTTTCGCCGGCGCCGGCCTGCCGTCCGCTTCCTATGCGGACAGCGGTACGGTGACGCTCACGATCTACAAGGCGGGCTGGATCATCGGCGGCTCCGGCGGGGGCGGCGTACTGACTTTCCATGGCCGGAGCTACGCGCTGTCGGCCGGCGGGCTCGATTACGGCCTGGTGTTCGGCGGATCGAAGACGGTGCTGCATGGCCGGGTCAGCAACATCAACCGGCCGTCGGATGTCGCCGGCGTCTATGGCGCGGCAGGAGCGGGACTCGCAGTCGGCGGCGGCGCCCGCGCGATCGTGCTGACCAACCAGAAGGGCGCGGTGCTGGAATTGTCCGGCCGCCAGGTCGGCCTGATGGCCAACGCCGATCTGAGCGGGCTCGCGATCACGCTGAAGTAGCGTGTTGTAGTTTGCGTAGGGTGGGCAAAGCTAAGCGTGCCCACCATGTCACCGAGAACGGTGGGCACGGCGCGTGCGCCTTTGCCCACCCTACGCGGTGACCTCACAACACCCGATTGCTCTCCTTCACCTTCTCCGCATCCAGATAGACGTTGCTGCCCATCTCCCTGAACTTGGCACTCATCTGCGCCATGCCGTCTTCGATGGTGCCTGATATCGACAGCCCCACCGAGTTCGGATCGTTCAGTGTGGCGGCGTAGTCGCGCACGTCCTGGGTGATCTTCATCGAGCAGAATTTCGGGCCGCACATCGAGCAGAAATGCGCGACCTTGTGGGCTTCCTTGGGCAGCGTTTCGTCGTGGAAGCTGCGGGCGGTGTCGGGATCGAGGCCGAGATTGAACTGGTCCTCCCACCGGAAGTCGAAGCGGGCGCGCGACAGTGCGTCGTCGCGCAGTTGCGCGGCGGGGTGGCCCTTGCCGAGATCGGAGGCATGCGCCGCGATCTTGTAGGTGATGACGCCGGTCTTGACGTCGTCGCGGTTGGGGAGGCCGAGATGCTCCTTCGGCGTGACGTAGCACAGCATGGCGCAGCCGAACCAGCCGATCATCGCGGCGCCAATGCCCGACGTGATGTGGTCGTAGCCCGGCGCGATGTCGGTGGTCAGCGGCCCCAGCGTATAGAACGGCGCCTCGCCGCACTCCTTGAGCTGCTTGTCCATGTTGATCTTGATCTTGTGCAGCGGCACATGGCCGGGGCCTTCGATCATGACCTGGCAGCCTTTCTTCCAGGCGATCTGCGTCAACTCGCCGAGCGTCTCCAGCTCGGCGAACTGGGCGCGGTCGTTGGCGTCGGCGATCGAGCCCGGCCGCAGGCCGTCGCCGAGCGAGAACGATACGTCATATTGGCGCATCAGGTCGCAGATTTCCTCGAAATGGGTGTAGAGGAAACTTTCCTTGTGATGCGCCAGGCACCACTTCGCCATGATCGAGCCGCCGCGCGAGACGATGCCGGTGACGCGGTTGGCGGTGAGGTGGATGTAGGGTAGCCGGACGCCGGCGTGGATGGTGAAATAGTCGACGCCCTGCTCGCACTGCTCGACCAGCGTGTCCCTGTAGAGCTCCCAGGTCAGCTTGACCGGGTCGCCATCGCACTTTTCCAGCGCCTGGTAGATCGGCACGGTGCCGATCGGGATCGGCGCGTTGCGCAAGATCCATTCGCGCGTGGTGTGGATGTTGCGGCCGGTGGAAAGGTCCATCACCGTATCGGCGCCCCAGCGGATCGCCCACACCATCTTGTCGACCTCTTCCTCGACCGACGAGGTCACCGCGCTGTTGCCGATATTGGCGTTGATCTTGGTGAGGAAGTTGCGGCCGATGATCATCGGCTCGAGCTCACCATGGTTGATGTTGCAGGGGATGATGGCGCGCCCGCGCGCGATCTCGCTGCGCACGAATTCCGGCGTCACGAAAGCCGGCACCGCCGCGCCAAAGCTTTCGCCGTCGGCGAGCGCCGCCTCGGCGCGTTCGAGCTGTTGCTTGCGCCCGAGGTTTTCGCGGGTGGCGACGTAGATCATCTCCTTGGTGACGATGCCGGCGCGGGCGAATTCGAGTTGCGTGATCATGTGGCCATCGCGGCCGCGCAACGGCCTGTGATGGGCCGTGAACGATTTGGCGGCATGGCTGGCGCCGACATTGCCGTTGTCTTCCGGCTTGATGGTGCGGCCCTCATATTCCTCGACGCCGCCGCGTTCCCTGACCCAGGCGATGCGCTGGCGCGACAGCCCGGCATTGACGTCGATCACGACGCCGGGATCGGTATAGGGGCCGGAGGTGTCATAGACCGGCAGGTTCGGCTCGCCGGCGCTCTCGCTGAGAATGATCTCGCGCAGTGGAACGCGCAGATCCGGCGCTTCATCCGGCGTGACGAAGATCTTGCGCGAGGCGGCGAGCGGGCCGGTGGTGACGGCTGGCAACGTGGTGTCGGGGTTGGAGCGGATGTTCATGCGATCCTCCTATTGTGGTTCGGTCATTGGCACCGTCGCCCTCACCCGTCGCGCTCTGTCGAGCGCGCCACCCTCTCCCGCAAGCGGGAGAGGGGAAGCAAGCACGGTGCGCTCCCTCTCCCGCTTGCGGGAGAGGGTCGGGGTGAGGGTGGACCGGCAGGCTCTCATCTCACGCGGCCTCCGCGTCTTGATCCAGCCATTGCCTGACCCGCGCGTCGGGGTCGGCGTTTTGGGTGACGTCGCTGACGACGGCGATCGAGTTGGCGCCGGCGGCAAAGATTTCCGCTGATTGCTCGTGCCTGATGCCGCCGATCGCAACCAGCGGGATGTCGCCGACACGCTTTTTCCATACGGCGATCTTCGCAATGCCCTGCGGCGCGAAACGCATCGATTTCAGCGTGGTCGGAAAGATCGGTCCGAGCGCAATGTAATCGGGGCCGGCACGCAACGCGGTCGCCAGCTCTTCATCGTCATGGGTGGAGAGGCCGAGCGTCAGCCCGGCGCTGCGGATCGCCGTGAGGTCGGCCTCGGCGAGATCCTCCTGGCCGAGATGCAGATGCCTGGCGCCGGCGGCGATCGCCGCGCGCCAGTAGTCATTGACCACGAGCCGGGCGCGGGTGCCGCGGGTTGCAGCGAGCGCGTCGGTGACGAGCTGCCGCGCCTCGTCATCGCCGAGATTCTTGGCGCGCAACTGAACGGTGCCGACGCCGAGCGCGGCAAGACGCGCCACCCAGGCGACGCTGTCGACGACGGGATAGAAGCGATCGGGATACGCGGAGCGATCGGGATACGCGGAGCGATCAGGATACGCAGAGGGATCAGGATGCGGCATGCCAGAACGGGGTCCCGATGACTGGAGTGGAAGGAGAGGCGAAATCGCGGGCTTCCATCAGCCCGGCTTCATAGCCGCTGCGGCCGGCCTCGACGCCGGATTTGAACGCCGCGGCCATCGCCATGGGGTCGGCGGCCTTGGCGATCGCCGTATTGAGCAGCACCGCGTCGTAGCCGAGCTCGAGCGCGTGCGCCGCATGAGAGGGCGCGCCGAGGCCCGCGTCGACCACCAGCGTAAGATCTGGCAGGCGGTAGCGCAGCGATTTCAGTGCGTCGGGGTTGACGATGCCCCTGGCGCTGCCGATCGGCGCCGCCCACGGCATCACCACCCGGCAGCCGGCATCGGCCAGCCGCATCGCTACCCCGAGATCCTCGGTGCAATATGGGAAAACTTCAAAACCGTCCTTGACCAGGATGGCGGCGGCCTCGACCAGGCCGATTACGTCGGGTTGCAGCGTGTCGTTGTCGGCGATCACCTCGAGTTTGATCCAGCTCGTGCCGAACAATTCGCGGGCCAGTTTTGCCGTGGTCACGGCCTCGCGCACGCTGCGGCAGCCGGCGGTATTCGGCAACACGGTGACGTCAAGTTCGCGGATCAGCGACCAGAACGCGTCGCCGGTCTTGCCGCCGGCAGCTTCCCGCCGCAGCGACACCGTGACGATCTCGGCGCCCGAGGCCCGGATCGCCGCCTGCATGATCGCCGGCGAGGAATACAGCGCGCTGCCGATCAGGAGGCGGGAGGTGAAGGATTTGCCGTAGAAATCAATCATTTCTGTCTCTGCTCTTTGCTTCGTCATGGCCGGGCTCGTCCCGGCCATCCACGTCTTTCTTTCCACGGCACTCAAGACGTGGATGCCCGGGACGAGGCCGGGCATGACGAGATCATCCTCCCTGCCGCGGCGTGATGATCTCGATCTCGTCGCCGGCTTTCAGCGCGGTGTCGGCCCAGCGGCTGCGCGGCAGCACGTCGAAATTCAGCGCAATCGCAAAATGCGTGCCCGCATAGTCGAGTTCGCCGAGCAGCGCATCGACGCTGGGCGATGAAATCTCCCGCGGCTCGCCGTTGACGATCACGCGCATCGCATCACCTCGTTGTCGATCACCCCGCGCTCGACATAGCCGAGCGTCAGCTCCGCCAGTGCCGGCGCCAGCAGGAATCCGTGGCGGAACAGTCCATTGACGGCGATGCTGTGCTGGTCGATCGCGATCCGCGGGAGATTATCCGGAAAGGCCGGGCGGAGCCCGGCACCGAACTCGACAATGCGGGCCTCGGCGAATGCCGGATGCACCGCATAGGCGGCGCCCAGCAATTCCAGCGCCGAGCGGACGCTGACGCCATCGTGCTCGGCTTCGATCGAGGTCGCGCCGAGCATGAACCGGCCATCGCCGCGCGGAATGACATAGAGTGGAAAACGCGGATGGATCAGGCGCACCGGACGCGACAGTTCGACCTCGTCGGTCTCGATCACGATCATCTCGCCCTTGACGCCGCGCAGCTCGGGCTGGCAATCGCGTGCAGCGAGGCCGCGGCAATCGACCACGATGCCATCGCACGCCTTGGGATCGGCGTCGCTGTCGAATCGCAGCGTGCCGCCGGCGGCGGCGAAGCGCGCATGCAGTTGCGGCAGCATTCGCCGCGGCTCGACATGGCCCTCGCCGGCATAAAACAGCCCGTCGTGGAAGCGGTCTTCGAGCGCGGGTTCAAGCTCGGTCACGTCGCGCGCATCGAGGCGCCGGTGGCCGGAGGTCAGCCTGGCAAAGCGCTCGAAATCGGCGCGGTCGCGCGGATGCGCCACCACCAGCGAGCCATTGAACGGGGTATGAGGAAAATGCTCGCGCCAAAGCTCGAGCGAGCGAATGCCGAGCCGGGTGATGACGGGTTCCGCTGCCTCGGCCTCGCACCATGGCGCGAGCATGCCGCCGGCGAAATGGCTGGTCGACTTTGCCATCGTGGCGTCGCTGCGCTCATGCAGCGTGACGTCGCGGCCGGCTTGCGCAAACAGCAGCGCCTGCCATGCGCCGGCAATGCCTGCGCCGATCACGGTAACGGGGGATTCCCCCCGCAGTTTGGAACTCTGAAACATCCCTGTCCCTTCGCCGGCATGACCCGGATCAGGTTCAAAGGGTCACCGCGGTCTCTCACCCTGCCAGCAGGATGGGAGCGTGCGGTCTCTCAGCTCCTCGTCGGAGCTCCCCTCGGAACAGGGCTAATGTAGGCCGATGGCGCGGGGTGTCAACGCAGGCCGCGCACGTCTGCACCGGCTTGATCGGGAACCTGCTGTGCGTTGGTGCCGGCGGACCTCATGGCCGCGCTATCGAGCGGGGAGGCCGCCAGCAGCGGGGCGGGATGCCGCGGATGTTGCAGCCGCTGCCGCTTCGCCACCTGATAGTAGCCGGCAGCATAATAATGGATGGCGCGGTTGTGGTCGCCGTTTGCGGCGCGGAAGGCGCCGGCAAGGTACTTTACCGCATAAGTCAGATTGGTATCGGGATCGCGCAGGCCCGCGGCGTCGCCGGTATAACCAAGGGCGTGCGCCGTCGCGAGCTTGATCTGCATCAGGCCGATGGCGCCGCCGCGCCCCATGAGCCCAGCCCGATAGCCGCTTTCCCGCACGATCACCCGATGCACCAAAGCTTCGGGAATCCCATTGGCCCGGGCATGGGTCGCGACCAACGCGTCATATTCGGCATGCTGCGCCCGCGCGATGCTCGGAAAAGCCAGCGCCGCGATGACCGCAAGCCATGCGAGCGCAAGAAAACGTTTCATGGGTTTTGGTTCCGGCCTCACCTGCCGGCGAGCTAGCATGCTCCAATTGGGCGGGGATGTGGCAAAATCCCGGCCTTGGCATGCGGCGGCCGCAGGCCGAACCGCGATTTACCAAGAATTATGCCTTGGCGTGCTCTGCTGGCGGTGCCGAGCTTGCGCAATCCCGGAAACTTCCACCTTCGCCATGACCCTGTCCGTCGCCGAAATCACCGAGGATGCATTCCCGCTGCGCGGCCCGTTGCCGCTGTGGGTCGGCATCGGCATCTATGCGTTGTTCCTGCTCGCCGGGAACAGGCTTCTGATCGATCCCGACACGATGTGGCAGGTCACCGTCGGCCAGTGGATCATCGATCACCACGCAGTGCCGCACACCGACGTTTATTCCTTCACCATGCGCGGCCAACCCTGGATTTCGACACAGTGGCTGGCGCAGGTTGCCTATGCGCGGGCCTATGCAATGGCCGGATGGGGCGGGCCGGTGGTGCTGGCGACCGGCGCGATTGCGGTCACCTTTGCGCTGCTCACCAAGTTTCTCAACCGGCATCTGACCGAAAGCAAGACGCTGGTGTTCGTGGCCGCGGCGCTGGCGCTGACGGTGCCGCATCTGCTGGCGCGGCCGCATGTCCTGGCGATGCCGGTCATGGTGGCGTGGACCGGCGGCCTGATCGGGGCCGCCGATCGCCGCGGCGCGCCGTCGTTCTGGCTGCTGCCCTTGATGGTGCTATGGGCGAATCTGCATGGCGGCTTTGTGCTGGGACTCGTGCTGATCGTCCCGATTGCGGTCGATGCAGTATGGCGCGCGGGGGCTGCGTCGCGACGGGCGCTGGCGCTGCGCTGGACGGCATTCGGGTTCGCCGCACTGGCGGCAGGCTGCTGCACGCCCTATGGCTGGAACTCGCTGCTCGCGTCGGAAAGGATTCTTGCGCTCGGCGCGGCGTTGCCGCTGATCCTGGAATGGGAACCGGCGAATTTCGGCAGTATTGGCGCGCTCGAAATCTGCCTGCTGCTCGGGCTCGGCCTTGCGCTTTGGCGCGGCATCAGTTTGCCGCCGATGCGCATCGTGCTGCTGCTGGGGTTGCTGCACATGGCGCTGAACCAGGGGCGGGCCGCCGAAATCCTGGCGCTGCTCGCGCCGCTCGTGCTTGCCGGGCCGCTGGCGCGACAGATCGGCAGCGCCGAAATTCCTCATTCCAGCGCGGCGGCGACGCCGCGCGCCGTATTCTTCGTCAGTCTCGGGATCGTGCTGATGGCGGGTACATTCGCCTTTGCCTCGGTGCATCGTTTCGAACCGCATGCCCATGGCGCACCGGTTGCCGCCGTGGCCGAGCTGAAGAAGCTGAATGTCGCGCGGGTGTTCAACGACTATGATTTCGGCGGCTACCTGATCGCAAACGGCGTCGCGCCGTTCATCGACGGCCGCACCGAGCTCTATGGCGAGAAATTCTTCGTCGATCACAACTCCGCGAGCGGATTGATGGAGCCGGACAATCTGTTCCGGCTGCTCGACCAATACCGGATCGATGCGACCCTGATGCGTACGCAGAGCGCGGCAACCAAGCTGCTGTACCATGTCGATGGCTGGCAGAAGGTCTATGCCGACGACATCGCCACGATTTTTGTGCGCAACCCCGACGCGGTGCACACCGTCGAACCCGTGGTCCGCCCGACGACGAAGTGACGCACGCCCCGGCGTCGTTGCGGGCGCGCCTTTGCCGTTCAAAAGACAAATTGCCCGCGAATTATCATCGAGAGCACGGCGCGCCGGAAATTCCGGCAGCAAGCCTGTCCGATTTGCATTCAATGTAAATGTACAAAATGTAAACGTACAAAAAAAGGAGATGGCGCCATGGTCCGAATTGATTCCGGCTATCTGCCTCGCGAAAACCCCTGCGCCCAATGCGGCAAGCCGATCGCCACTCCGGAGTGGATTGAATCCGGCTCGAACAGCACCGCCTATCTCTGGCACTGCTGGGCCTGCGACTACCTGTTCGAGGCGGTGGCGTATTTCGAGGAGGCGGAGCCGGAAGCGCTCGCGGCCTGACCGCGCCGAGGGGACGTGCAGTGGCGGCGGGAACCCAATCCCGCCCGAAGCGTTGGTCCACTGATCGGCCTCCGGAGGGTCTGATGGCGGACGTCCTCAGCAAACCACATCAGTTGATTGCAAGCGACCGGGTCGAAGGCACCGCGGTGCGCCGGCCAAACGGCGACAAGCTCGGCCATATCGAACGGCTGATGATCGACAAGGTTTCCGGCCGGGTTTCCTATGCGATTCTCGGCTTCGGCGGCTTCCTCGGCATCGGAACCAGCCTGCTGCCGCTGCCGTGGGCCCGTCTTACCTACAACCCCAAGTTCGAAGCCTACGTGCTCGACATCGCTGACGAAGAGCTGAAGCGGGCGCCGTCTTTCCATGCCGACAAGGATTTTGACTGGGGCGATCGTTCGCAGGAAGCCGAGTTGCATCGCTATTACGGGATCCCACCCTATTGGGGCGGTTTCTGATCGCGTCCCAACGCGAGTGAGCCGTTTGCCGGCGGCAGGCGTGGCAGCTTTCCAACGAAACGTTCCCGAACGCCGCAAAAATCATTGCGGTCCGCTTTGCCGAAAATGCATCCGGCGATGGGAACGGCAGTCCCACTGGCGGGTTTCCTACTTGGCAAATTGTAGCTGGGAGAAAACCACATGTTAGCAAAATATATAGCGGCCGGTCTGGCCGGTTCTGCAATGCTTGCGACCGCTGCGTTCGCACAAACGCCGACTACCAATCCCAACCACGCCGGCATGGCGCCGGCGGCGACGTCGGATTCGTCAGCGCTTCAGGGCGACTGGCGGACCTCGAAGGTCGTCGGCCTCAACGTCTATAACGACAACAATGAGAGTATCGGATCGATCGACGATTTGTTGACCGACAAGAGCGGGAACATCAAGGTGGCGGTCATCAGCGTCGGCGGCTTCCTCGGCGTCGGCGCACACCTGGTCGCCGTTCCCTTCGACAAGATCAAATTCGTCAACGAGCCGGTCGCCCATAGCGGGACCGCCAGCACGACACCGGCAGGCGGCAAGTCAACGACCACCGGCGCTGCCGGGAGCAGCACGGCACCGGCGGCCAAGACCAATCAGTGGTACCCCGACCACGCCGTGTTCAACGCCACCAAGGACCAGTTGAAGGCGATGCCCGAGTTCAAGTTCTCGAGCTAAGGTCGCCTTGCGTCAGGCTCTCAACAAGAAAGCGCGCCCGCCACCCGGGCACGCTTTTTTGCTGCACATAATTGCCTTTTGATATGTCCCTCGTCATGCCCGGCCTTGTGCCGGGCACCACGTCTTCCGAAGCCGCAACCACCGCAAGGCGTGGATGGCCGGATCAAGCCTGATCAAGCCCGGCCATGACGAAGACAGCGCGCAGGCCGCGCGCCTAGTGCGTCTTGACCAGGGGACAGCCGCCCTTGTCGAGTGGACGGAACGCCTGATCGGCGGGGACGGTCGCGATCAGCTTGTAGAGATCCCATTCGCCCTTGGATTCCGAGGGCTTTTTCACTTCGAACAGATACATGTCATGGACCATGCGGCCGTCCTCGCGGATGTGGCCGTTCTTGGTGAAGAAGTCGTTGATCGGGGTCGCCTTCATCTTCGCCATCACCTTGGCGGTCTCGTCGGTGCCGGTGGCATCGATGGCCTGGAGGTAATGCATGGTCGCCGAGTACAGCCCGGCCTGGATCATGGTCGGCATGTGCCCGACCTTCTTGAGGAACTTGTTGGAGAAGGCACGCGTCGCGTCGTCCCGGTCCCAATAGAAGGCGTCGGTGAGGATCAGGCCCTGCGCGTCCTTGAGCCCGATCGAATGCACGTCGGTGATCTGGAGCAGCAGCGCGAGCAGCTTCTGGCCGCCCTTCGTCAGGCCGAATTCGGCGGCCTGCTTCAAGGCGTTGTCGGTGTCGCCGCCGGCATTGGCGAGCGCGACCACCTTGGCCTTCGAGGCCTGCGCCTGCAGCAGGAACGAGGAGAAGTCCGAGGTATTGAGCGGATGGCGGACGTCGCCGAGCACCTTGCCGCCGCTTTCCTTGACGACATCGGCGGCGTCACGCTCCAGCGCCGCGCCGAATGCGTAGTCGGCGGTGATGAAGAACCAGGTATCCTCGCCGCGCTTGACCATCGCCTTTCCGGCGACATTGGACAGCGCGTAGGTGTCATAGGTGTAGTGGACGAAAATCGGCGAACAGGCCTTGCCGGTGAGGTCGGAACTGCCGGCGCCCGAATTCATGAATATCTTGTTCTTTTCCGTCAGCAGCGTCGACACCGCCAGCGCCACCGACGAGGTCGGCACGTCGAACACCGAGTCGACCTTCTCATTGTCGATCCAGTTGCGCACGATACTGACGCCGACATCGGGCTTGTTCTGGTGGTCGCCCGAGACCACTTCGATCGGCTTGCCTTTGACCTTGCCGCCAAAATCGGCGACCGCCATTTGCACGGCCGCAAGCGAGCCCTTGCCTGTCGCGTCGGCATAGAGGCTGGACATGTCGGTGAGCACGCCGATCTTGACGACGTCGTCGGAAATCTGTGCATTCGCCGCCCCGCTATGGGCGGCAAGAACGAGACCGGCCGCGACCGCGGCTGCAACTGGCTTCATAAACACTCCCTGTTTTTGACTTGATGCGGAACCCTTTTAGGCGGCTTTCGGCGCCCCCGCCAAGCTGACTTTCGGCCAAATCCGGCCGATTGCCCCGATGCGGCCCGGATTGAGGGGTCGCCAACCCGGACCGAGCGATTGGCATGCGCCGGCCTCGGCATTGCGGGCTCGCCGGCAGGCATTAGTTCAGCCCTTGGGACCCCCTAGGGCAGGGTCTTGTCGGCAGCTCTCGGACGGAGACCATCCATGAGTGAAGAATTCCCGGGCCGGAGGCCGTCGCGCCGGCGGCTTTTGCAGGGCGGCCTCGCAGTGGCGGCCGGGTTGCTGCTGGACGGCGTGCCGTCCGCGTTCGGTCAGGCCGACGCCGCGATGGCGACGCGGCCGATCCCGCATTCCGGCGAACGAATTCCGGTGATCGGGCTCGGGACCGCGAATGAGTTCCAAATGCGGCCGGGTGCGGATGCCAGGGCCAACCTGAAGAAGGTGGTCGACGATCTGCTCGCGCAGGGATGCAAGCTGATCGACACCGCATCCTCCTATGGTTCGGCGGAAAGCGTGCTGGGCGATCTGTTGTCGGACCAGGATCGCTCGAAGGTGTTTCTCGCGACCAAGATCGAGAACGGCAGCAAGCAGGTAGGCTCGGTGGAATTCCGGCGTTCGCTGCAGCGTCTGCGCTATCAGCGGGTCGATCTGCTGCAACTGCATAATGTGCGGGATCGCCGACAGGATTTGAGCCCGTTCCGCGACTGGAAGGCGCAGGGGCTCTGCCGCTATGTCGGGATCACCACGACCTTCAAGAACGACTATGACGCGGCCGAAGCGGTGTTGCGCGGGGAAAAGCCTGATTTCTTTCAGGTCGATTATTCGCTGGCCGACCGCGACGCGGAAAAGCGGCTGCTGCCGGCGGCACGCGACGCCGGTGCGGCGGTCCTGACCGCGTTGCCGTTCGGGCGCAGTTCCATATTCTCTGCGGTTCGCGGCAAGAGCGTGCCGGAATGGGCCCGTGACTTCGACGCCACGACCTGGCCGCAGTTCTTCCTGAAATTTCTTCTTGGCCATGAGGCGGTGACCGCGGTGATTCCGGGCACCACCAATCCCGCCCATCTGGCCGACAACATCAGCGCCGGCCGCGGTCGCTTTCCCGATGCGCGGCAGCGCCAGGCGATGATCGAGTTTTTTCAAGCCCTCTGAATCGGGATTTGCGGTGACGGGATCGTCATTTGGCGGCTCATGCCGCCCATGCTCTGCTGAGTGCTGAATAATTGTTGCTGCGCGGTGTTGGATGGATATGTTTGCGACCAACCTCGGGAGTTGACGGCATGTTCGATACCGACCGCACCGGTTACAATCGCCGTGCGTTGCTGCGTGCCGGCGCCGTTGCCGGCCTTGCCATCGCGGCATCGCGCGGCGCGTTCGGCCAGACCGGTTCGGCGCTGAAGATCGGCGTGATTGGATCCGGCCATATCGGAAGCACGGTCGGATCGCTCTGGGTGAAGGCCGGTCATCCCGTGCTGTTCTCCTCACGCCATCCCGAGGAGCTCGCGTCCCTGGTGCAGGGTCTTGGCGTACTCGCCAAGACTGGAACGGTCGCGGAGGCGATCGCGTTCGGCGACGTGGTTTTCATCGCGGTGCCCTACGGCGCCTATCCGCAACTCGGCAAGGATTACGCGAGTGCGCTGGCGGGCAAGGTGATGCTCGATGCCGGCAACGCCGTGGCGGCGCGCGACGGCGACATCATCAACGAGGTGCATCGGGAAGGCATCGGCGTGACCTCGGCAAAATATTTTCCCGGCGCACATATCGTGCGTGCGTTCAATACCCTGAGTTACCGGGTTCTCGCCGCGCAAGCCGACCGTGCCGGTGACCGCATGGCGATTCCGCTGGCCGGTGACGACAAGGATGCGCTCACCGTGGCGTCGACGCTGGTGCATGACGCCGGCTTCGATCCCGTCATTATCGGGCAACTGGTACGCGCCAAGGATTTCGCGCAAGGCGGTCCGCTCTATGGCCAGCAACTCACCGCCGCAGAGATGCGCCAGCGGGCCGAAGCGATCAAGTAGGGTGGCGGATTGATGGCATTCGCCGGCGCTCCGTCAGCCCCTCGATCCGCTTTCCATCGTTTCCTGAGCAAGATGATCGACGTCAGGCCGAGCGAGGTGCCGGCGCTGGCATGGTCCTGGCTCTACATCTTCTCGCTGCTGTCGTCCTATTACATCATGCGTCCGATTCGCGACCAGATGGGGATCGCGGGCGGCGTCAATAACCTGCAGTGGCTATTCACCGGCACCCTGGTCGGAATGCTGCTGCTCAATCTGCCGTTTTCCTGGCTGGTCAAGACCTTCCCGCGGAAGACGTTCATTGCGATCTCGTACCGCTTCTTCGGTGCCAACATTCTCTTGTTCGCGCTCGCGCTGTATGCGGCGACGCCGGAGCAGACCATCTGGGTCGGACGCATCTTCTTCATCTGGACTTCCGTTTTCAATCTGTTCGTGGTGTCGATCTTCTGGCAGATGATCGTCGATGTCTTCAATTCCGAGCAGGGCAAGCGGCTGTTCGGCTTCATCGCCGCCGGCGCCACTCTCGGCGCGATCTCCGGGTCGGCCTTCACGATATCGACCGTCGAGCACATGGCATCCGGCTATCTGATGGTTGGCGCGGCGCTGATGCTCGAGGCCGCCGTGTTCTGCGTTCGCCGTCTTTCCGGCCTGTCGGCGGCCCTGTCGGAACGGCCGCAGCTCGAACAGGAACGGCCGATCGGGGGAACGCTGCTCGGTGGCATCCGCGATGCGCTGTCGTCGAGCTATTTGCTGAACGTCAGCCTGTTCCTGCTGCTCTATGCGGTGACCTCGACCTTCCTGTATTTTCAGCAGGCCGCCGTGGTCAGCCACAGCTTTCAGAGCCGCGCGGCGCAGACCGCGTTCTTCGCCTCCGTCGATCTCGGCGTGAATATTCTCACGCTGGGCGCGCAGCTCTTTCTGACCGGCCGGATCCTGAAGCGGTTTGGCGTGGGGACGACGCTTTCCCTGTTGCCGGCTTTCAGCGTCGTCGGTTTCGGCGTGGTCGCACTGCTGCCGGTGTTGCCGTCGGTGGTGGGATTCCAGTTGATCCGGCGTGCCGGCAATTTTGCCATCGCGCGGCCGACCCGCGAGGTCCTGTTCACGGTGCTGCCGCGCGAGGATCGCTACAAGGCCAAGAGCTTCATCGACACCGTGGTCTATCGGCTGGGCGATCAGATCGGTGCCTGGTCCTTTGCGCTGCTCACGGCGGTGCTGGGGCTTGGGCTGACGCAAGTGTCGATCGTCGCGGCCGCGCTGTCGGGGTCGTGGCTTGCCAATAGCTGGTGGCTCGGCCGCAGGCAGGACGTTCTGGCGCGCCGGCAGGCGATCGGGCCGGAGGGCGCGCACTGATGCAGCGTTCCGCGGTCGCCTTGCGTCATGTGCCGTTCGAGGATCTCGGCCTGCTCGCGCCGATCATGCGGCGCGAGGGCTGGGAGGTGAGCTTCCGGGACGTAGCGAGCGATGATCTGGTCCCCGATAC
>DASUIA010000171.1:0-10336 GCA_036273255.1 Bradyrhizobium sp. | reverse complement strand
CACGCTTTTCTTGCCGTCGAGCGAGTCGCGCGATTGGTCGACATAGCCGAGATGCACACTGTCGCCGATGGTGATGCTGCCCTTGTCCGGCGTCTCCTGCCCGGTGATCATCCGAAACAGCGTGGTCTTGCCGGCGCCGTTCGGGCCGATCACGCCGACGATGCCGCCGGGCGGCAGCTTGAAGGTGAGATCGTCGATCAGGTTGCGGTCGCCGAAGCCTTTGCTGAGGGCCTCGAAGTCGACCACATTATTGCCGAGCCGCTCGGCGACCGGAATGACGATCTGCGCGGTCTGAGTCTGCTTTTCGCTCGCCTGCCGCAGCAATTCCTCGTAGCGTTGATAACGCGCCTTGGATTTGGCCTGCCGTGCCTTGGGCGAAGCCGCGATCCACTCCTGCTCGCGCGCCAACGTGCGCTGATGCGCGGCTTCTTCGCGACCTTCCTGTTCGAGACGCTTCTGTTTCTGCACCAGCCAGGCGGAGTAGTTGCCCTCATAGGGAATGCCGCGGCCGCGGTCGAGTTCGAGAATCCAGCCGGTTACGTTGTCGAGGAAGTAGCGATCGTGGGTGACGATCAGGATCGCGCCGGGATAGTTGCGCAGATGTCCCTCGAGCCACGACACCGACTCGGCGTCGAGATGGTTGGTCGGCTCGTCGAGCAGCAAGAGATCGGGCTGGTCGAGCAGCAGCCGGCACAGCGCGACGCGGCGACGCTCTCCACCGGAGAGCTTGGTGACGTCGGCATCATCGGGCGGGCAGCGCAGCGCATCCATTGCCTGATCGACCTTGCTGTCGAGATCCCACAGGCCGGCGGCTTCAATCTGGTCCTGCAGTTTCGTCATCTCGTCGGCGGTCTCGTCGGAATAATTCACCGCCAGTTCGTTGTAGCGGTCGAGGATCGCCTTTTGCTTGGCGACGCCCTGCATCACGTTCTCGCGGACGGTCAATTTGGCGTCGAGCTGGGGTTCCTGCTCGAGGTAGCCGACCCGCGCGCCCTCGGCGACCCAGGCTTCTCCGTTATATTCCTTGTCGAGGCCGGCCATGATCCGCAGCAGCGTCGACTTGCCGGAGCCGTTGACGCCGAGCACGCCGATCTTGGCGTCGGGGTAGAACGACAAATGGACGTTATCGAGCACCTTGCGGTTGCCCGGGTAGGTCTTGGACAGACCCTGCATGAAATAGACGAACTGCCGGGCCATTCGCGATCCCTGAAACCGTTGCATTTATGGAAATTTGCTGCCGCTGATGTAGCGGCGCCACCGCCAAAGGGCAACCGCGGGCCGGCGTTTTCCATCGATTCACCACGGTACAGGGCGGGACACCATGGGTGCGCCAGATCGCGACAATTGAAACCGAGTTTTAATGAATCGGGCAAAAGCTGCCGATCAGCGCCTGCAAAGGGCGCGCGAAACAGCAGGGCCGTGCCATGGCAAGCGTCACCTCAGCCTCCCTCTCTCCCCAGGACGACCGCCGCGGCGGCGAATCCGGCCCGCTCGGTGAGTTCAGGGCGTTCTGGCGGCAGTTCTTCGTCAGGGCGTTCGACCCCTATCGGCCGGAACTTCACTACATGCGCGGACCCGGGCCTGCCTGCCGCGCCAAGCAGCAGGCGCTGTCACCCGCAGTCCAATCAATGGTCGTCGAAATCAGGGCCGCCAGGGCGCTCAAATCGTCCGCGTCGCGCTAGCGGCTGGCGCTTCGGGACCGCGGGCGCGCTTGCGCCGCCGCGGATTGCGCGCAACCATGGTGTTTCCGGACGGCGCGCTTCCCGCCGTCATTCTCGCCATGATGGGTCGCCCCGATGACGCTGCTGCGCTGTGCAATTCTCGATGACTACTTGAATCTGGCCTTGACGATCGCCGACTGGTCGAAAATCGGCGACCGCGTCGACGTCACTGCATTCAACGAGCCGTTTGCCTCCCCGGAGGCTGCGGCCAGCGCACTCGAGGACTTCGAGATCATCTGCGCCATGCGCGAGCGGACGCCGTTTCCGCGCCCGCTGTTTGCGGCCTTGCCGAAGCTGAAGCTGCTGATCACTTCAGGCATGCGCAATGCCGCCATCGACATGGAAGCCGCCAAAGAGCGCGGGATCGTGGTGTGCGGGACGCAATTTGCCCGTGATCCAACCGCGCCGCTGACAATGGGCCTGATCCTGGAATTGACCCGCAACATTGGCCGCGAGAACGCGCGGATGCATGCCGGCGAAGCCTTGCAGAAATTCGTTGGCATGGAGATCGAGGGCCGGACGCTCGGCGTCATCGGCCTCGGCAAGCTCGGGAGCAAGGTTGCGGGGCTGGCGAAGGCGTTCGGAATGAACGTGATCGCATGGAGCCCCAACCTCACGCCGGAGCGATGCCGGGAAGTCGGCGTCGGCCATGTCAGCAAGGAAGAACTGTTCGCGACCGCCGACATCATCACGATCCATATGGTGCTGAGCCAGCGTTCGCGCGGATTGGTCGGCCGCGAGGACCTGGCGCGGATGAAGCCGACCGGCTACCTCGTCAACACCGCGCGGGGACCGATCGTCGACGAAATCGCGCTGCTGGAAGCCCTGCAGGCGCGCAAGATCGCCGGCGCAGCGATCGACGTGTTCTCGGTCGAGCCGCTGCCGGTCGACCATCCGTTCCGCAAGCTCGACAACATCGTGCTGACGCCGCATCTCGGCTACGTCACCGAGGAGAGCTTTCGCAATCACTACCGCCAGATGGTCGAGGGCATCGACGCCTGGCTCAATGGCGAGCCGCTGCGGCGGCTGGCTTAGCGGCCTCGCGCATTCCGGAACCAGACGTGTGGAAAACAAAAGGGCGCGCCGAGGCGCGCCCGTTATGAAATTGCCGTCTGCTCGACGTTCGCGGGCCTAACGTATCGTTACCGGTGCGGGCAGCGGCGGCACCACGGTGGGCTGCATGCCTGGAACGCTCGACACCTGCGCGGACTGCGGCCCGGCGTTCGGACCCGGCACGGGCTGTGACGAGGCGATCGCCGCCGGCGGCGGACCGCCAGGGAGCACCACTACGCGGGTGCCAACCTTGACGCGGTCGAACAGGTCGGTGACATCCTCGTTCAGCATCCCGATGCAGCCTGAGGAGACGAATTTACCGATCGTCGAGGGTTGGTTGGTGCCGTGGATCCGATAGACGGTAGAACCGAGATACATGGCGCGCGCACCCAGCGGATTACCGGGGCCGCCGGCCATGAAGCGCGGCAGATAGGGCTGCCGTTCGATCATCTCCGGCGGCGGATGCCAGTCCGGCCACTCCGCCTTGCGGGTGATCTTCTGCACGCCGGTCCAGGTGAAGCCGTCGCGACCGACGCGGACCCCATAGCGGATCGCGCGCCCGTTGCCGAGCACGTAATAGAGATAGGTATTAGGGGTATCGACGACCAACGTGCCAGCCGGCTCCTTGGTGACGAACGGCACTTCCTGCCGGCGCAAATTCGGCGCGAGCTTCGCGGGGCCGGTTTCCGGTTGTTCTTCCGGTGGCAGCGCGGCGATGGTCATTGGCCTGCCGTCAGGCGCTGCGGCGGGCTCGACCGATCCCGTAACCGCGCCGGGGACGCCGACCGCTTCGGGGGGCCGCAAGCTATTGTCGGTCTGAGCCGGATAAGCGCCATTGCCGCGATCCGAATAGATCACCGGCGGCGGTCCATCGGGCCGGCCATAACGGGGATCGTCCGGCGACAGGATCGGGCCGGTCGGTGCCGCACGGTTGGAATAGACCGGGGGAGCGCCGTCGGGCCGGCCATAACGGGGGTCGTCAGGCGAAAGGATCGGGCCGGTCGGCACCGCGCGGTTGGAATACACCGCGGGGGCGCCGTCAGGGCGGCCATAGCGAGGATCGTCAGGCGAGAGCACCGGACCAGGCGGCGGCAGCGCCGTCGAGGACTGCGCGTTGGGCGCATCTTCATCATCGGCTGAATCATAGTTCGGCACGCCGGGAGCACGACGATAGTCGCCGGCTGAGTACGGCGAATAGGCCGCGCCGGGTGAGCTGGGGTAACCTTGGGCATGGGCGAGCGAAGTTCCAGCCGTGACAGCCGCCACGGCAGCGGAAACCATCAGAATTCGAGTGATCATCATCGCTCTTGTATAGTCCCCAAGTCGACACCGGATCCTTAACGGCTGATGACCGAAGATCGCGGCGCATTCAAGACAAAAACGCCCAACCCGGCGCGATCGGGCCAATTTGTGATGAGTTGTGAGCCGCCGTGGCATTGAAGCACCACCATCCGTCAAATATTGATCGGACGGCGCATCCACGTCCACGGCGGCGCCTTTTTAAGGAACGCGCGCGAATTCCTTGCGGTATCCTCAAACCAGCCTGATTCGCCGCGCGCCGGGGGCATCCGCCGCGCCACGAACACGGTCCATTTAGTAAACACCGCGTCCCGATGACTCAAAGGCCTTCGCCGAATCCCTGCGAAGGCGGAACTCGCTGGTCCATGCTCCCCGGATTCCGTTTTCTGTTCGTCGCGATTGTCCTGTCGATGTCGGTCCTGGTGTTCGGACTGGGCGCGGCAACCCTGTTCCGCGCCGCTCACCAGGAGTTCGCCAGCACGCCGTCCTGGCGGGCAGCACCCGAAACGATGTTCGCGCAACAGCCGGAAGGGACGCCGACGCTCGCCATGCTGCGAGTCGACGCGCCACCGGCGACGGAGAAGGCGGTAACGGATGTTGCGCCGGTTGTGACGGCTCTCGAGCAGCCGACGCCGAACACGACCCCCACCGTCGCCGCCGCTGAACCAAAGGGACCGGACCTCGCTGCAGTGCCACCGCCGAAGCCGCCAGCCGCCGACAACTCGCCGGTCCCGGCGGTGAACGCGGCGCCGACGGAGGCCATGGCGGCGCCAACGGAGGCGGCTCCTGCGCCGAAGCCGGAAAATGCACCGCCGCCGCCCAGCGCTGACATCGCCGCCCTACAACCTGCTGCGCCGGCCGAGCCTGCCGCAGCCGATCATGTCGCGCCGGCAGCGCCGGACCCCGTCAAGGCCGCGACCAGCGAACCCGCCGCACCGCCCGAGGAAAAGACCGCCACCACAGAGCAGGCTTCAGCGCCGGTGGACGCGACGGCCCTGACGACGCCTGAACCGGCGGTCGCAGTCGCCGAACCCGAGAGCCCACCTGCCCCTCAGATCGCCGAGAGTGTCCCGACCATGACGGCCATGCTGGTCAAACCACCCATGCCCCGTCCGCGGCCGGCAAGAGCGTCCCACCCCAAGCCTGACAAGAGTGCGGAAAAGGAACGCGAGGCGCGCCTGGCGGCTCACCGCCGCCGCATGGCAGCCCGCGCCCGCCTCGCGCGGCAGGCAGCCCAGTTCCCCAACCCGTTCGGGGTGCCGGCGACGCCGCACTGATCGAAGGCGCCCGCCGGTCAAGCCGGCCCGGTGGCGACCCGGGGGCCGTCGGGAAGGCCCCATTCGGCCCACGAGCCATCGTAAAGCGCGCTGCCGCGCACGCCCAGCCGGTACAGCGCCAATGTCAGGACCAATGCGGATACGCCGGAGCCGCAGGTCGTCACGATCGGCTTCGTCATGTCCACGCCGGCCCCGGTGAACGCACGCCGCAATTCTTCCAGTGGCTTCATCGCGCCGGTAGCCGCGTCGAACAACTCCGAATAGGGCACATTGCGGCTGCCGGGAATGTGACCGGAACGGCGGCCGGGCCAGGGCTCAACCACACTGCCCTCGAATCGCGGCCGCGGACGCGCATCGACCAACTGCTCGACATGCGTTGCGAGATTGCCGACCAATTGCTCCTTGCTGCGGACAAAGCGTGGATCGAGCGTTGCCTGAAATTCACCGCTGCGGGGCGGGACCTTGCCGGAATGGGTGGGACGGCCCTCGCGCAGCCATTTCTTCAATCCTCCGTCCAGCACCTTTACGTCGCGATGGCCGAACGACAGGAACATCCACCATACCCGAGGCGCCGCCACCCAGCCGCCGGCATCGTAGGCGACCACCGTGTCGCCGGAGGATATGCCGAGCGCAGAGACGTCGCGCGCGAACTGCTCGGCGCTCGGATACATATGCGGCCGTGGGTCGTCGTGATCGGATATCGAGTTCACATCGAAGAACACCGCGCCGGGAATATGCGCGCCGAGATAATCGTCCGATGGCAGCGGCAGCACCCCGGGCATCTTGTAGGATGCATCGATGATCCTGACCCTGGGATCGTCGATATGCGCAGCGAGCCAGTCGGTGGAGACCAGCGGATCGTCGGTGGAGAATGTCATGGTGCGGATCTCCGTCGTCTCTCAATTGTCATTGCCCGACTTGATCCGGCGATCCATCTGTCTCGAAACGATGGACACGCGGGCCAAGCCCGCGGGTGACGAAGTCTCACCCCTTCGGCTTCTTCGGCTCGTACTTCTCGACCGGTCCGCCGGCATCGCGCCAGGCGGCGAAACCGCCGCCCATATGGGCGACCGGCTTCAGCCCCATGTCCTGCGCGGTTTTGGCCGCCAGCACCGAACGCAATCCGCCGGCGCAATGAAAGATGAACTTCTTGTCGCTCTGGAAGATCGGCTTCGCGTAGGGACTCGCCGGGTCGATCCAGAATTCCAGCATGCCGCGGGTACAGGAGAACGCACCGGGAATGCGGCCATCACGCTCGATCTCGCGCGGATCGCGAATGTCGACGATCACGACATCCTCGCTCTGCGCGGCCTTGATGGCGTCGGCGGCGCTGACCGTCTCGATCTCCGCATTGGCCTCGCCGATCAGCGTCTTGATGCCGCGATGGATGGTCTGGGTCATGTTGCTTCCTCGCTACGACGGGACTTCTACCGCACCAGTTCCTTCATCGCGCCTTCCAGCCCCTCGATCGTGATCGGAAACATGCGCTGCGAAAACAGCCGGCGGATGATGGTGGTCGATTCCGAATAGTCCCAATGCCGCTGCGCCACCGGGTTGAGCCACACCGCGTGCGGATAGGTGCGGGTGATGCGTTCGAGCCAGACCGATCCCGCTTCTTCGTTGACATGTTCGACCGAGCCGCCGGGGACCATGATTTCGTAAGGTGACATCGAGGCGTCGCCGACGAACACCACCTTGTAGTCGTGCGGGTATTTGTGCAGCACGTCCCAGGTCGGCGTGCGGTCGGTAAACCGCCGGCGGTTCTGCTTCCAGACCCCTTCATAGAGGCAGTTGTGGAAGTAGAAATATTCCATGTGCTTGAATTCGGTCTTCGCCGCCGAAAACAGCTCCTCGACCTGTTCGATGTGCGAATCCATCGAACCGCCGATGTCGAAGAACACCAGCACCTTGACCGCGTTGCGCCGCTCCGGGCGCATATGCACATCGAGATAGCCGTGGTTGGCGGTCTCCCGGATCGTGGTGTCGAGATCGAGTTCGTCGGGCGCGCCGGTGCGGGCGAACTTGCGCAGCCGCCGCAGCGCGATCTTGACGTTGCGGATGCCCAGCTCGACATTGCCGTCGAGATCCTTGAACTCACGACGGTCCCACACTTTCACCGCGCGGAAATTGCGGTTCTTCTCCTGGCCGATACGGATTCCTTCGGGGTTGTAGCCTTCCGCGCCGAACGGCGAGGTGCCGGCGGTGCCGATCCACTTGCTGCCGCCCTGATGGCGGCCCTTCTGTTCCTTCAGGCGCTGGCGCAGGGTCTCCATGAGCTTGTCCCAGCCCATCGCCTCGATCTGCTTCTTCTCTTCCTCGGTGAGGTACTTTTCCGCCAGCTTCTTCAGCCATTCCGCCGGAATATCCGCCTTCTCCATGGCATCGAGCAGGCTCTCCAGCCCCTTGAACACGGTGCCGAACACGCGGTCGAACTTGTCGAGATTGCGTTCGTCCTTTACCAGCGAGGCGCGCGACAGATAATAGAAGTTCTCCACCGTCTGCTCGGCGAGATCGGCATCGAGCGCCTCCAGCAGCGTCAGATATTCGCGCAGGCTGACCGGGACCTGGGCGTCGCGCAGCGACGTGAAGAATTGCAAGAACATGGACTACAGATTGCCCGCCGGACCGTGAACGTCAAGAGCTTCGGCGCCGCCGCGAGGCCTAGACCTGCGGGGTTTTTCAACTAGAATTGGGTCATTGAGGCAACATCCCCGCAACGACCACCCATCCGGTCCTGGGACCCTTTCGTCCAAGGCAGGTTGAGCCGCGCTCGGCACGCAAGAACAAACAACCAGGCAGATACTCGATGAAATTTACCGGCACCAAGGACTACGTCGCCACCGACGATCTCAAGATCGCGGTCAACGCCTCGATCGTGCTCGAGCGGCCGCTGCTGATCAAGGGCGAGCCGGGCACCGGCAAGACCGTGCTCGCCGAGGAAGTCGCGAAGGCGATCGGTGCGCCGTTGCTGACCTGGCACATCAAGTCCACCACCAAGGCGCAGCAGGGTCTTTACGAGTACGACGCGGTGTCGAGGCTGCGCGACAGCCAGCTTGGCGACGCCCGCGTTTCCGACATATCGAACTACATCAAGCGCGGCAAATTGTGGGATGCCTTCACGGCGGAGCGGCGGCCGGTGCTGCTGATCGACGAAATCGACAAGGCGGACATCGAATTTCCCAACGATCTGCTGCTCGAGCTCGATCGCATGGAGTTCTTCGTCTACGAGACCGGCGAGAACATCAAGGCGAAGCTGCGTCCGATCGTGATGATCACCTCCAACAACGAAAAGGAATTGCCGGACGCATTCCTGCGCCGCTGCTTTTTCCACTACATCAAGTTTCCCGACGTCGACACCATGAACCGGATCGTCGACGTGCATTTCCCGAGCATCAAGAAACGGCTGGTGGAAGAGGCCTTGCGGATCTTCTTCGAGGTTCGGGAAGTACCGGGGCTGAAGAAGAAGCCCTCGACATCGGAGCTCCTGGACTGGCTCAAGCTGCTGCTGAACGAAGACATTACGCCCGAGATGCTGAGGGAGCGCGATCCGCGCAAGCTGATCCCGCCGCTGCACGGCGCGCTCCTGAAAAACGAGCAGGACGTGCATCTGTTCGAGCGGCTGGCATTCCTGAGCCGCCGGGAAGTGTAGGGAGTGCGACCGAACCGGCGATGATGCGGACACCTCTGCTGAAGAGATCGACCCGATGAACGTCCAGACCCAGATCCGCCCGGCATCCACAGGCCCGACCGAACATTTTGACGTCGTCATCGCCGGCGCCGGCATCTCCGGGGTGGGCGCCGCCTACCATCTGACCCGGCAGTGTCCGGGGACGAGCTATGTGGTGCTCGAGACTCAGAAGAGCTATGGCGGCACCTGGCTGACGCACCGTTATCCCGGCATTCGATCCGATAGCGACCTTCACACCTTCGGCTACCGGTTCAAGCCCTGGACCAGCGCCCCGATCGCGACGGCGGCGGAGATCCTCAAATACATGGGCGAGGTGATCGAGGAAAACGATCTCGGCCGCCACATCCGCTATCAGCATCGGATCTGCTCGGCGAGCTGGTCGAGCCAGCAAAACCTCTGGACCATCGAAGCGGTGCACGCGGACACCGGCGAGGCCCATCGCTTCACCGCCAACTTCTTCTGGATGTGCCAGGGCTATTATCGCCATGCCGAGGGCTATACGCCGGAATGGAATGACGTGGCGGCTTTCAAGGGCCCGATCGTTCATCCGCAGAATTGGCCGGACGATCTCGACTACAAGGACAAGCGCGTCGTCGTCATCGGTTCCGGCGCCACTGCGGCGACACTGATCCCGGCGATGGCCAGGGATTGCGCCCATGTCACCATGCTGCAGCGATCGCCGACCTATTTCAGGACCGGACGCAACGCGATCGAGATCACCGAAGCGCTGCGCCAGTTGCAGGTCGACGAGAGCTGGATCCACGAGATCACGCGCCGCAAGATCCTGTTCGATCAGGATGCCTTTACCCGCAAGACCTTCGAGCAGCCCGAGACTGCCAGGAAGGAACTGCTGTCCGCGGTGGAGGCCTATCTCGGACCCGACTACGACATCGCGACCCACTTCACGCCGAGTTACCGTCCCTGGCGGCAGCGTATCGCCTTCATTCCGGACGGCGATCTGTTCGAGGCCATCAAGTCCGGCAGGGCCTCGGTGGTCACCGACGAAATCGACCGCTTTACCGGGCGCGGCATTCTGCTGAAATCCGGCAAGACGCTGGAAGCCGACATCATCATTACCGCGACCGGCTTCCACCTCAGCGCCACCGGCGACATCGAATTCAGCGTCGACGGCAAGCCGCTCGATTTCGCCGACACCGTGACCTATCGCGGCATGATGTTTACCGGCGTGCCCAATCTGGTCTGGGTGTTCGGATATTTCCGCGCGAGCTGGACGCTGCGGGTCGATCTGGTCGCCGACTTCGTGTGCCGGCTGCTCAACCACATGAAGCAGACCGGCG
>DASUIA010000170.1:0-2068 GCA_036273255.1 Bradyrhizobium sp. | reverse complement strand
GTATGGACGGAGCGGTGAGCACCTCAACATGGCGATGAACATGGCAGGTTCGTCCGGCGGCGGAGGCCGTCGTGGCCGAGGGCGCAAGCCTGTGATGGCGGAGATCAACGTCACGCCGATGGTCGACGTGATGCTGGTGCTGCTCATCATCTTCATGGTGGCCGCACCTCTGCTCACCGTGAGCATCCAGGTCGATCTGCCGAAGGCGGCCGGCGGCACCGCAAACAACGCCGACACGCAGCCGCTCGAGGTCACTGTCAAGAAGAACGGCAACAGCACCTGCGTCTCCAATGTCGATATCTATCTCGGCGACACCCAGATCCCGCTGGATCAGCTCGGTCCCAAGATCAAGGCGATCAAGGATTCCAAGGGCGGCGGCGAGCAGGTGGTCAAGATCCGCGGCGACCGCGACACCTGTTACTCCGACATGATGAAAGTCCTGGGGCTTGCGCGCGACGCCGGCTATCGCGCCAGCATCGTCGTGGTACCGGATCAGGGTTCATGACGGCAAAGGATCTCATCCGGAAGCTGCGCGAGCGCAAGGGGACGGCGCTGTCCATCACCTTGCACGTGCTCGTGATCGGATGGGGTCTGATCTCGTTTTCGGCGCGCTCGCTGGAGGCGCCGCCGCCGGAGGATATCATCCCCGTCGACATCTCCATGGACGATACCTCGAAGATGACCGCCGGCATCAAGAGCGGCCAGAAGGAGAATCCGAAGCCCCTGGTCGACAAGGTCGGCGAGGCAAAGCCCGTCGACGATGCGGTCGGCAAGGTCGACAAGAAGGATGTCGTCACCGATACCTCAACGCCCGACCCGCCGCCCAAGCCTGTCGAGAAGCCGGTCGAGAAGAAGCCCGATCCGAAGCCCCAGCCCAAGATGGCGGAATCCAAGCAGGCCGACAAGAAGCCCGATGAGAAGGGCGACGATCCGATCGCCGATGCCCTGAAGGCGGACAAGAAGAAGCCGGTACCGAAGCAGGCGGCGAAAGCCACGCCGCAGCCGCCAAAGCCGAAGGAGCGCATCTTCGACGAGTCGAGGATCGCGGCATTGCTCGACAAGCGCGATCCGTCGCGCCAGGCGGTGACCGGCGCCGTGATCAATCCCAACGCGGCGCTTGGAACCAAGATCGGCAACGCCAATGCGATGGTTGCGACCTGGAAGGGTGCGTTCGTCGGCGCGGTCCGGCGCTGCTTCAACTTCCCCTATAACGGGCAGGATGCCGATCAATTCGAGGTCGATATCGACATCCGGTTGCGGCCCGACGGCACGGTCGCCTCAGAGCCCGTGATCGTCGCCGTCCGCGGGCCCTCGCGCTCGGTCGGCAACGCGCTCGCCGAGAGCGCCAAACGCGCCGTCGAGGAATGCCAGGCTTATGCGTTCCTGCCGAAGGATCAGTATGCCACCTGGAAGTACATTCCGATGACGTTCGGCCTCAAAGACTTGCTGTGATTGCAATCCAAGGCAGTGGTTGAAATGAGCAACATCCCCTTTGTCACGCGACGCCGGTTCATGATCGCCACCGGATCGGCGGTGGCCGCCCTCGGTATTCAATCCGCGTGGGGACAGGGACGGCTGCGAATCGATCCAGGCGCATTCCAGCCGATGCCGATCGCGATTCCAAACTTCGTCGGCGGCGCGCCGACGGACAACGATGTCGGCGCGGGCATCACGGGCGTGATCACCAACAATCTGAAGCGCTCCGGGCTCTTTGCTCCGATCGATCCGACCGCCTTCATCGAGCAGATCAAGAACCCCGACCAGCCTCCGACTTTTGCAAGCTGGAAGCAGATCAATGCGCAGGCGCTGGTGACGGGCCGTGCGACCCGCCAAAGCGACGGCCGGCTCAAAGCCGAATTCCGCCTCTGGGACGTCGGCAGCGGCCAGCAGCTCACCGGCCAGCAATATGTCACCTCGCCGGAATATTGGCGCCGCATCGCCCACATCATCTCCGACCAGATTTACGAGCGGCTCACCGGCGAGAAGGGCTATTTCGACAGCCGCGTCGTATTCATCGACGAGAGCGGCCCCTCGGAACACCGCGTCAAGCGCCTCGCGCTGATGGACC
>DASUIA010000169.1:0-13772 GCA_036273255.1 Bradyrhizobium sp. | reverse complement strand
CGGCAGGATACGCCCGGCGATTTCGACTACTACGTGCTGTCGCTGTCGTGGTCGCCGTCGTTCTGCGAGGAGGCGGAGGAGCGCGGCAATGGCCGGCGTTCGCAGGCCCAGTGCGGCGGGCGGCCATTTTCCTTCGTGGTGCATGGGCTGTGGCCGCAATATGAGCGCGGCTTTCCCCAATATTGCCAGCGACCGTCGCCGCGGCTCGCCCGCAGCATCATGACGTCGATGCTCGATCTGATGCCGGCGCCCGGCCTGATCTACAATGAATGGGACAAGCACGGCACCTGCTCGGGACTGGACGAGGGCGCCTATTTCGAAGCCATCCGCAAGGCGCGCGCCGCCGTGAAAATCCCGCAGGAATACCTCCAACTATCCGAGCCGAAGACCGTCGCGCCGGCCGAGATCGAGGAGGCGTTCATCAAGGCCAATCCCGGCCTCACCAATGCCGGGATCGCCGTGACCTGCAACCGGACGCGGCTCAGCGAGGTGCGCATCTGCCTCAGCAAGGATCTGCAATTCCGCACATGCGAGGAAATCGATCGCCGTGGCTGCCGGCGCGACCAGGTGTCGATGCCACCGATGCGGGGCGGCTAGTTTCGGCGCGGCCAGAGCCGGATTTTTCCGTTCGCCTGACCCGGCGGAGCCGTGGACGGCCGGGACAAGCCCAGCCGTGACGCGTAGAAGGTGGCGGTGTTTCTCGATGGTCCGCCGACCTTGCCATGAACTACCGTCACGGCTTCCATGCCGGCAACTTCGCCGACGTCATCAAGCACATCGTGCTGGTGCGTATTCTCGTTCATTTGCAGGACAAGCCGGCCGCGTTTCGCGTCATCGATAGCCATGCCGGCGCCGGCCGCTATGATCTCACCAGCGATGAAGCGCGGCGGGGCGGCGAATGGCTCACCGGCATCGCCCGGGTGATGCAGGCGCGGTTTTCGCAAACCACGCTGCCGCTGCTCGCGCCCTATCTCGATATCGTCCGGGCCTTCAACCCGCAAACGGAGCTCACGGCCTATCCGGGATCGCCGTTGATTATACGGGCGTTGCTGCGACCGCAGGACCGCCTCACCGCATGCGAGGTCGAACCGACCGCACGCAAGCGCCTGATCGACGCGCTGCGCCGCGACATCCAGGCCCGGGTCGTCGACCTCGATGGCTGGGTCGCGCTGCCGGCCTTCGTGCCGCCGAAGGAACGGCGCGGCCTGGTCCTGATCGACCCACCCTATGAGGCCAAGGACGAATTCGAGCGGATCGCTGCTGGCTTCGCCGCGGCGTTCGCGAAATGGCCGACCGGCAGTTACCTGTTGTGGTACCCCGCGAAAAGCCGGCGCGCCACCGACAACCTCGCGCGACAGGTCGCGCGACTGGCCGGCGCCGGCGCGTCGCCCGCGACGTCGCTGCGCCTCGAATTCAGCGTCGCCCCGCAGGCCGCCGATGACCGCCTGACCTCGGCGGGGCTGTTGCTGGTCAATCCGCCGTGGCGGCTTGCCGCCGAACTCAGGGCGATCCTTCCCGAACTGGAAAAGCCGCTCGGCATCGGCGGTGCCGGCCGGTTCAGGCTCGAGATGCCCAAACCCTAGGCGGGCTTCCGGCTGCCGGAACGTCGCGAAAACTGCGCTTCACCCGTAGGCAATTCCAGCGAAACCGTATTATGCTCGGGTGCATTCAGACTGGCTTTACGTTCCGCTTCCGCGAATGGTTGCGACGGAGTGACAAGGCCTCAATTTATTGCAGGCGGGACGGCGTCGATGCCTCACCGCTCGGGAGGCCAGGCTTTCCGGCAACGAAGATCCGGTCTGGTCGACGCGCTGAGCGCGCGGCGGCAGAGCACTGCGGGGAGGGGTTTCCCGATGGCCATGACTGGGACGGTCAAGTTCTTCAATGCAGAACGCGGCTACGGCTTCATCAAACCGGATGACGGCGGCCGCGATGTGTTCGTTCACATCACGGCGGTGGAACGGGCGGGACTCAAGGACCTGACCGAAGGGCAGCATATCACATTCGAGGTCGAACCGGACAAGAAGGGCAAAGGCCCCAAGGCGGTCAACCTGGTGATCTCGCCCTGAGAGGCAGGTCGAAAAAAATCCCGGCCGCAAAGCGGCCGGGAGGTCGCGTCCGGATATTTTCTTGTTGCTGTCAGAAGCGATAGTTGACGCCGGCGCGCAGCAATCCGAACTGGTAGCCGTTCGACATGCCGGTGATGCTGAAGCGGGAATCCGACAGATCGACGTAGAGATATTCGATCTTGGCGCTCCATCTCGGGGCGAAGCCGAATTCGCCGCCGACGCCGGCCGTCCAGCCGGCGGTGGTATGGGATTCCGACAGGCCGAAAGTCTCGCCGGTCAGTTCACCGAATGCCAAACCGCCGGTGCCATAGAACAGCACATTGTCGACCGCATAGCCGACCCGGCCGCGCACCGTCCCGAACCACGGATTGGAGAACTTCCACGGCGCAAAGGTATTGTCAGCGGCGCTCGCCTGAAGGTCACCCTCGATGCCGAACACCCAGGGACCTTGACCGGGTTGCCAGTTGTAACCGGCCTGCACGCCGCCCGCAAAACCCGACGGGCTGGTCGGATTGTTGTCGATCGAGCCCCAGGCATAGCCGAGATTGCCGCCGAGATAGGGGCCGGCCCAGCTATAGCCGTCGGGGGGCTGGTTGACGGTGGTGAGAGGGCGCGATCCGTAGGAAAAGTCGGCGGCCAGCGCCGATGCCGTCCAACCCGCAGCGAGCAACGCTATTGTGCCCCAGGCGATCCTGCGCATCATCACTCTCCCACGCAACGGCCGTCACCTTCGGCCAGCGGGCCCGGACGGTTACGAAATTCCACTTTTTCCGATAGGATTTATCGAGAGTTTTAAGTTAAAGGGTTGTTAAGCGCGGTTACCGCGCGCTCATCATTCTTAAGAAAGTCCTACCTCGGGGCTTGTTGGCGTTTGGCCTCGGCGATTGGCCGCGCGGCTGGCCTCGCCTCCCCGCGCTGGCGATGCCGCAAATCAGCGCTTAGTTTAGGCCCATGGATCAGGATTCCAGCGCTCATCCGAAACCACCCGACCCCGGGCAATCCCGGCGCGGTTCCGAGCCGGATCTGCCGCTGGATGCACCCTCAGGCGATGTCGACCCCGCGACCGCCATCGCCGAGGACGAGGAGGAGGCACGGCTGCCCGAGGTTCCGGAGGAACCCAGCGAGGCCGTCCCGGAAGGCCGGCTTGCGGTCGGTCATGCCGCCATCGAGCAGGCGGTCCGGCTCGCCCCGACCTCACCCGGCGTCTACCGCATGCTCAACGCGGCAAACGACGTGCTCTATGTCGGCAAGGCGAAAAATGTCCGCAAGCGGCTGGCTTCCTACGCGCGGGTCAGTGCGCCCCAGCCGGCCCGCATCCTGCGGATGATCGCGGCCACCGTCACGGTCGAGATCATCTCCACCACCACCGAGACCGAAGCGCTGCTGCTCGAAGCCAATTTGATCAAGCAATTGCGGCCGCGTTTCAACGTGCAACTGCGGGACGACAAATCCTTCCCTTATATTCTGATCACCGGGGACCATTGGGCGCCGCAGATCCTCAAGCATCGCGGCGCGCAGTCGCGGCCCGGACGCTATTTCGGGCCGTTCGCCTCGGCCGGCGCCGTCAATCGCACCATCACGGCGTTGCAGCGCGCCTTTCTGGTGCGCTCATGCACCGATGCTTTTTTTGAAAGCCGCACGCGACCTTGCCTGCTCTATCAGATCCGGCGCTGTTCCGGACCCTGCACCGGCGAGATCGATTTTCCCGGCTATACCGAACTGGTGCACGAGGCGACGGACTTCCTGTCCGGCCGCAGCCGCTCGGTCAAGCAGCAACTCGCTGCCGAAATGGAAAAAGCCTCGGCCGACCTCGCCTTCGAAACCGCGGCTCTCTACCGCGATCGCCTTGCCGCGTTGTCGGCGATCCAGTCGCAGCAGGGCATCAATCCGCGCTCCGTCGAGGAGGCCGACGTTTTCGCAATCCACCAGGAGGGCGGTTACTCCTGTGTCGAGGTGTTTTTCTTCCGCACCGGGCAGAACTGGGGCAACCGCGCCTACTTTCCGCGTGCGGAAAAATCCTTCACGCCGGATGAGGTGCTGGCGTCCTTCCTCGCACAATTCTACGACGACAAGCCGCCGCCAAAACTCATCCTGTTGTCGCACCCGATCGAGGAATGCGAATTGCTGGCGAGCGCGCTTTCGATCAAGGCCGGGTTCAAGGTCGAGGTCTCGACCCCGCAACGCGGCGAGAAAAAGGAAATGATTGCGCATGCGCTGACCAATGCGCGCGAGGCGCTCGGCCGCAAGCTGGCCGATACCGCCACCCAGGGACGGCTGCTGCAGGGGCTGGTCACCACGCTTGGCCTGCCGCAACCGCCGAAGCGGATCGAGGTCTACGACAACAGCCACATCCAGGGCACCAACGCGGTCGGCGCCATGATCGTGGCAGGACCGGACGGCTTCATCAAGAACCAGTACCGGAAGTTCAACATCCGGTCCGAAGGCCTGACCCCCGGTGACGACTACGCGATGATGCGCGAGGTGCTGCAGCGACGCTTCAAGCGGTTGCTGTCGCCACCGGCGGAAGCTGCCGCCAGGCCGGACGACGATTCCTTTCCGCAATGGCCCGATCTCGTCATCATCGACGGCGGCCGCGGCCAGCTCCATGCCGCGAAGGAGATTTTCGATGGCCTTGGGCTCGCCCGGGTGTCGCTGCTGGCGGTGGCCAAGGGTCCGGACCGGGACGCCGGCCGCGAGACCCTGTTCATGCCGGGCCGCGAGGCACTCAAGCTCGAGCCGCGCGATCCGGTGCTGTATTTCATTCAGCGGTTGCGCGACGAGGCGCATCGCTTCGTGATCGGATCACACCGCAAGCTGCGCAAAAAGGACATCCGCGAAGCGGGGCTGCAGGAGATTCCCGGCATCGGCCCGTCACGCAAACGTGCCTTGCTGCTCCATTTCGGAACCTTGAAGGAGATCGAGCGAGCCTCGATCGCCGATCTCGGCAAGGTTCCGGGCGTCAGCGCCGAGAGTGCCCGCAGGATTTTCGAGTTTTTCCATGCGCAGCCGGGCTAGCAGCAGGGTTCGCATGCTATTTGCGTCATCTGCCACGATTTTCCCGCGCCGTGGTTGACCTTCATGCTCGAGCGGTATTGGTAAGACGGATGAACATCGCCACGACCAGGGGGGCGGCCAAGAGCTCGCTTTCCCTTCCGAATATGCTGACCTACGCCCGAATCGCCGCCATTCCGGTGGTGGTCGGCTGCGTCTATTGGCAGTCGATCATGGACGGGCCTTTGTGGCTGCGCTGGTTGGCGCTGGCCGTGTTCATCGCTGCGGGTGTCACGGACTATCTCGACGGGTATTATGCGCGGATCTGGGACCAGCATTCGGCGTTCGGCCGGATGCTCGACCCGATCGCCGACAAGCTGCTGGTCGCCTCCTGTCTGCTGATGCTGGCTGCCGACAACAGCATTCATGGCTGGACGCTGTGGGCCGCCATCGTGATCCTGTGCCGGGAAATCCTGGTGTCGGGGCTGCGCGAATATCTGGCGGCCTTGCGGGTCAGCGTACCCGTTACCAAGCTCGCGAAGTGGAAGACCACGATTCAGTTGGTCGCGATCGGCTTTCTGATCGCCGGCGAGGCCGGCGAAGCGATATTGCCGGCCACGACCCTGATCGGGATCGTGCTACTGTGGATCTCGGCGATTTTCACCATGTACACCGGATGGGACTATTTTCGTGCCGGCATTCATCATCTGATCGAGGAGGATGAGGGATGAAGATCAAGTATTTTGCCTGGGTGCGCGAGCGGGTGGGAAAGGCGGAGGAAACCGTCGAGCCGCCGGCAAGCGTCCGCACCATCAGCGATCTGATCGGCTGGCTGGCAGGCCGCGACGATGGCTACGCCCACGCATTCGAGACGCCGCGGGTGATCCGTGCCGCGATCGACCACGCCCATGTAAAGCCGGATGCGGTGATCGCCGGTGCCCGCGAGATTGCGTTTTTCCCGCCGATGACCGGCGGCTAGTAGCAACGCGACGATCATGACCGCACCCGTGACCATCCGGATTCAGCAGGTCGATTTCGACATCGCGCAGGAGATCGCGACACTGACGCGCGGGCGCAAGGATATCGGCGCCGTCGTCAGTTTTTCCGGCATTTGCCGCGACACCGAGGGCGACGCGGCCATTGCCGCGCTGACGCTCGAGCACTACCCCGGCATGGCCGAAGCCGAAATCACCCGGCATGCCGAGACCGCGATGGCCCGCTGGCCGTTGATGGGCCTGACCGTGGTTCATCGTGTCGGCCGCATCGCGCCCGGTGAAAACATCGTGCTGGTGCTGACGGCCTCGCAGCACCGGCAGGCGGCGTTCGAGGCGGCAGAATTCCTGATGGATTACCTCAAGACCAGCGCGCCGTTCTGGAAGCGCGAGGAAAAGCCTGATGGGACGAACTGGGTCGAGGCCCGCGACCATGATGACGCCGCCGCCGCGCGCTGGAACCGAAGCTGATGGCGAAACGCGCCAGGCCGGCCGCCAGGCGGGCGCGGAAATCGGCCGGACTTCCCAGGGTCGCCGCGGGCGAATTGCGGACGCTGCTCGATTTCGTCCGCTATGCGACGAGCCGGTTCGTCGAGGCGAAACTGGTGTTTGCACACGGCACCAGCGACCCCGTCGCCGAGGCTGCGTTCCTGGTCTGCGAGACCCTGCATCTGCATCCCGACCGGTTCGAGAGCTTCGCGACGGCGCGGGTCACGAAGTTGGAAGCCAAAGCCATCCTCGAGGTGACGGAGCGGCGGATCTCGACACGAAAGCCCGCGGCCTATCTGGTCAACAAGATCTACATGCGCGGGATGCCGTTCCATGTCGACGAGCGCACCATTGTGCCACGCTCCTTCATCGGCGAATTGCTGGACTCCCATTTCGGCGGCGAGGACGAGCACGGCCAGGGCTCGCTGATCGCGGACCCGGCGTCGGTGGAAGCCGTGCTCGACCTCTGCACCGGTTCGGGGTGCCTCGCGGTGCTGGCGAGCCGACGGTTTCCCCATGCTCGGGTCGATGCGGTGGATATTTCGGCAGACGCGCTCGATGTCGCGGCGCGCAACATCGCCGACTACGGCCTTCAGGACCGCGTGAGGTTGCACCGAAGCGACCTGTTCCAGGCGATCGGCGCGAAGCGCTACGACCTGATCATTTCGAATCCGCCCTATGTCGATGCGGCAGGGATGGCGGCGCTGCCGCGCGAATGCCGGGCCGAGCCCAGCCTTGCCTTCGACGGTGGGGCTGACGGCCTCGATATTATCCGCCGCATCTTGAAAGATGCGAAGCGGCATCTGACATCAGAAGGCGGGCTATTGTGCGAAATCGGACGCTGCCGGCCGGCGCTGGAGGCGGCGTTTCCGCAAACCCGATTTCTCTGGCTCGATACCGAGGAGTCCGACGGCGAGGTGTTCTGGATCGGCGCGTCCGATCTCTGAGCCGGCCCCGCCCGAAGCCCGACCGGTTCGAAACCGGCTCGTAGTTGCCGGTTTCCGTCGCCAGATGAAGCTGATAGCCTGCGCGTTACCATCACGCCGAAAACCGCAAGAAGGCCTCCCATGCTGGACAAGAGCCCCCGCCCCTCCGCCGTCAACGTCCCGAACGACCTCGCCGCACACTGGATGCCGTTCACCGCCAACCGAGCCTTCAAGAAGGCGCCGAGGCTCCTCGCCGGCGCCAAGGACATGCACTACCTGACCGTCGACGGCCGCAAGATCATCGACGCCGCGTCGGGCATGTGGTGCACCAACGCCGGCCACGGCCGCACCCAGATTTCCGCGGCGATCGCCAAGCAGGCCGAGACGCTGGACTACGCGCCGCCGTTCCAGTTCGGCATTCCGCAGGCCTTCGAACTTGCCAGCCGCATCGCCGATCTCGCGCCCGCCGGGCTCGATCATGTCTTCTTCTGCAATTCCGGATCGGAGGCCGCGGATACCGCGCTGAAGATCGCGCTGGCCTATCATCAGATCAACGGTCAGGGCACCCGCACGCGGCTGATCGGCCGTGAGCGCGGCTATCATGGCGTCGGTTTCGGCGGTACCTCGGTCGGCGGCATTGTCAATAACCGCAAGATGTACGGAACCCTGCTCGCCGGCGTCGACCACCTCCCCGCCACCTATGACCGCGAGAAGCAGGCGTTCAGCAGGGGCGAGCCGGAATATGGCGCCCATTTCGCCGACGAAATGGAGCGGCTGGTCAACCTGCATGGCGCCTCCACCATCGCCGCCGTCATCGTCGAGCCGATGGCGGGATCGACCGGCGTTCTACCCGCGCCGAAAGGCTATCTGAAGCGGCTGCGCGAGATTACCCAGAAGCACGGCATCCTCTTGATTTTCGACGAGGTGATTACCGGCTACGGGCGGCTCGGCTACGCCTTCGCCGCCGAGCGTTATGGCGTGCTGCCGGACATGATCACTTTTGCCAAGGGGGTCACCAATGGCGCCGCGCCGATGGGCGGAGTGATCGTTCGCGACACCATCCACGATGCCTTCATGAGCGGCCCGGAACATGCCGTGGAGCTGACCCATGGCTACACCTACTCCGCCCATCCGCTGGCCTGCGCCGCCGGCCTCGCGACGCTCGATATCTATCGCGACGAAAAGCTGTTCGAGCGCGCCCGCATGCTCGAGCCCAAATTCGCCGATGCGGTGATGTCGCTCAAGGGTCAGCCGAACGTGGTCGACATCCGCACCGTCGGGTTGACGGCCGGCATCGACCTTGCGCCGCGCCCGGATTTACCCGGCAAGCGCGGCTTCGACAGCCTGAATAGCGCCTTCCACGACAACGACCTGATGCTGCGCATCGCCGGCGATACGCTCGCGCTGACGCCCCCGCTGATCGTCAGCGAGGACCAGGTCGGCGAGATCATCGAAAAGGTCGCCAAGGTGATCCGCGCGGTGGCGTAAGCCGCCGCGGGGATGCCCGCACCGTCCGGAACATTCGAAACCAATCCACGTTCAACCATGACAGCGCATTGGCGCCGTCATGGAGGAACAACAGGCATGCTCGCGCCATCGAACGAGTGGCTGCGCGCCGGGCTGGCGCTGAAAGTCAACCGGGTCAAGCTGGCAACCCGGTCCTATTTGCGTGATCGCACGGGTCAGGCGACCGACGCCGTCGCCTCCTATGCGATTGCCGCCGGGCTGTTTGCTGCATCGGCCGTTTTCCTGGTCGCCGCCTGCCTGGTCGGTGTCGCCGCGTTGTTTCGCTGGATTGAAATCACCCATGGGCGGTTTCCGGCCTTCGGCGTCGTCGCGGCCCTGTTGCTGGTGATTGCCGCGATCTGTGCCGCGATCGCTTCCCTTCGGCTCAGGCGGGGGCCGCGGCACTTTCCCTCGCTGACCAGCCGTCTGCGCGTCGCCATCAAATCCGGCCCCGTCAATCCCGACCGGACCGAGGTGGAGAGGGATACCGCTGCGGCGAACCTGCGCCATCCCTCTGCAGCCGATCCGGATGTCAGGCGCCGCCGGCCGCCGGCAACTTCGAGGCCGGCGCTCGACGAGCGCAATGTTCGCGCCGGACTGATCCTGATGGCGACATTGTTGGGCTGGGCCGCGGCCCGGCGCCGGCGACAGGCGCGGCGAATCCAAGCCTGACGTAGGAACGATAGGTCGGGCGAGGCGACCGGGCCTTCGGATCCCTCCGTCGCGGCCGAAAGCGTGCAACCCGCGGTCCCGGAGTGCCCAAAAGAACCCTAGCGGCTCGAATCAACATTAATGCTAAGGTCATGGCGCTCTGGGGAGCCGCGCGCGCAACATGATTCGCATTTCCACGATTTTCATCGCCATCTGCATGGTGCTGGTCGCCGCATCGCTCGGCCTGATCCTGTTTTCGGTGGCCGGGATCAGCGGCACCGAGTCGGCGATCGTGGCGCTCACCGCGCTGACCTTCCTCATTCTCTACAACGCGGTTTCGATGCGGCTGCGCGACCGTACCGATGTGGGCGGACAGATTGCCGATCTGTCGCGCGGCACCGCTGACCTCGCGCGCCAGGTCGCCGAATTCGGACGCCGGTTGGCCGCCGTCGAGGGTCGGGTGGCGTCGGCTCAATCGGCGAGCGGCGACCGCATTCAGTCCATCGTCGGCGAGATCGGCGAACTTGGCGTGCTGGTCCGGCAGCTTGCCGTCTCGGTCGCGAGCCATGACGACATGCTGGCAGCAGGCACGGCGCCCGTGTCGGCGAATCGGCCGGCGGACGAGCAACAGAAGGAACTGCCGTGGTCCGGGGAAGATGCGAGCCTCACCACGGTGGCACCGGCCGCACCGCCGCTCGCGCACATCGTCAGCGAACCCGAGTTCCCCCGCAGCGAGGCGAGGGTTCTTGCCGCGGTGAAAAATGCCGTCGAGGAAAACCGGATCGACATCTATCTGCAGCCGATGGTGAGCCTGCCGCAGCGCAAGGTGCGCTTCTACGAAGCGGTGACCCGACTGCGCGACGACAGGGACCAGATCCTCACCGCCGACGATTTCATCGGCATCGCCGAAGCCGGCGGGCTGATCGGTCGGGTCGATCACATGGTGATGTTGCGTTGCGTCCAGGTGCTGCGCCGACTGATGGTGCGCAACAAGGAGATCGGAGTTTTCTGCAACGTTTCCGCGGCGACGCTCGGCAATCCGGCCACCTTCGCACAATGTCTCGATTTCCTTGACGCCAATCGGGCGTTGGCGCCCTCGTTCGTGCTCGAATTCAAGCAGGCGACATTCCGCAAGCTGGGTCCGGTCGAAATCGAACATCTCGCGGCCCTGACCCAACGCGGCTTCCGGTTCTCGATCGACCACGTCACCGATCTCAGGATCGAGCCGCGCGAATTGGCCGACCGCGGCGTCCGCTACATCAAGATGCCGGCTGCGCTGCTGCTCGATCAGCGGCAGACCTCGACATCCGACATTCACCCTTCCGACTTGTCCGATCTGCTCGGCCGATTTGGCATCGACCTGATCGCGGAACGGATCGAGGGCGAGCGCGCCGTGGTCGATCTGCTCGACTATGACGTGCGATTTGGACAGGGATTTCTGTTCGCGCCGCCGAGGCCGTTGCGGCCCGAGGGCGCATCTGCTACCGGCGGAACCGCTCCGAGCGTGGCGCAAGAAACCAAGGTCCAGGATTCCCATGGCTCCGCCAAGATTGCTTCGGTCGATGGTCCGGCCATCGATCCCCAGCGGGCGAGCGGCAATGCCGCGCTGGCGCGCCGTGCCGCCAGGCCGGCCTGACCGGCAACTCCCGCAATGACGTCGCTCCGGTTTGCCGACAGGCTGCGCGACCTCGTGGACGGCGTCGACGTCGTGCTCAGCGACATCTGGGGCGTGGTTCACAACGGCCTCGAGGCGTTTCCCGACGCCTGCGAGGCGCTCCACAGCTTTCGCAAGCAAGGCGGCAGCGTGATTCTCATCACCAATGCGCCGCGGCCGGCGGATTCGGTACGGCGGCAATTGCAGAAGCTCGGCATCGCGGACGAGACCTACGACGCCATCGTCAGCTCGGGCGACCTGACCCGGCATTTCGTCGCCGACCATCCCGGCCAGAAAATCTTCTGGCTCGGCCCCGAGCGCGACAATTCGATCTATCGCGGATTGAACACGGCGTTCGCCCCGCTGGAGCAGGCCGACTACATCATCTGCACCGGCCTGTTCGACGACGAGACCGAATCCGCCGAAGACTATCGCGACATGCTGCTGCAGGCGCGGGCACGCCGGCTGCCGATGATCTGCGCCAATCCCGACATCGTGGTCGAACGCGGCGACCGGCTGATCTACTGCGCGGGGGCCGTTGCCGAGCTCTATCGCGAGCTCGGCGGCGAGGTGACCTTCTATGGCAAGCCACACCGGCCAATCTATGAGCGGGCGATGGCGATTGCCGCCGAGCGGCAAGGCCGCGCCACGGAGCTCCACCGCGTGCTGGCCATCGGCGATTCGGTGCGGACCGACCTCGCCGGCGCGCACGGCTTCGGGATCGATTGCCTGTTCGTGACCCGCGGCATCCACGCCGAGGATTTCGAAGGCCTCGATCAGCTCGATCCAGCGTCGGTGAAGGAGCTGTTCGGTCATCCGCCGCGGGCGTTGACGCGGGAGCTCAGATGGTAGGGCGCGGAGCCTCGCGAGCCGGCGTTACGCGCTTGCCATGCTGGGGAAGACCGCTTCGATCTTGTTCTTCAGCGTCGCCGCGTTGAACGGCTTGACAATGTAGTTGTTGACGCCGGCCTTCTTGGCCGCGATCACGTTCTCGGTCTTGGATTCCGCCGTGATCATGATGAACGGGGTGGTGGCGAGGTTGGGGTCGGCCCGCACTTCCCGCAACAGGTCGTAGCCGGTCATCGGCTCCATGTTCCAGTCGGAGATCACCAGCCCGTATTTCTTGCCGCGCATCTTGCTCAGCGCCGCCGAGCCGTCGCTGGCATCGTCGATGTTTTCGAACCCAAGCTGTTTCAGGAGATTTCTGATGATGCGGATCATGGTATTGTAGTCATCTACGACCAGAACCGACATCGACAGGTCTACCGCCATCTTGGATCCCTCAAACAAACCTGCATCGTGGCCCGTCATCGACACGCCCGCAGGTCGAAACGGCCCGCAGTTCGCTTCCCAGCTGTAGCATCAGGCGTTAAACAGCCCGTTAACCGGCCGCCGCCGAAGAAATGAACCACGCATGGGACGCCGGTCGGGGTTCGCTTGACTTCCGCACGGCGGCCAAGTCACGGTCCCGGCCTCTCCAGGACTTAAAAGAATCCCGCAAATGACGCCCCGCTTTACCGTTATCCGCGATACCACGCCCTCGACCGCGATCCCCAAGGGGACGGTGGTGGCGATGGGCAATTTCGACGGGGTTCATCTCGGCCACCGCGCCGTCATCGCGGCCGCGCTCGAGATGGGCCGCCATCGCGGCAAGCCGGCGCTGGCGCTGACGTTCGAGCCGCATCCGCGCAGTTTCTTCAGCCCGAATTCACCGCAGTTCCGGCTCAGCGACGAGACCGCCAAATTGAGGCTGCTGGCTGGAACCGGGCTCTCCGGCGCCGTGGTGATGACATTCGACAGCACCCGCGCCGCGACGAGCGCGCAGGATTTCATTCACCATGATCTGATCGCGCGGCTCGGAATCAGCGGCATCGCGGTCGGCTATGATTTTCATTTCGGCAAGGGCCGGATCGGCTCGCCGAGCCTCCTGGTCGGCGAGGCGCCCCGGCTCGGCATCGAGGTCGACGTGCAGCCGCATATCGATGTCGAAGGACGGCCGGTTTCCTCCAGCGCGATACGCATGGCGCTGGCCGAGGGGCAGATCGAAGAGGTGACCAGCATGCTCGGAGGTCCCTGGTTTGTCGCCGGCGAGGTGATCCACGGCGAGAAGCGCGGTCGCGATCTCGGCTATCCCACCGCCAATATCCAGCTCGACGGCAACTGCGGGCTCAAGCACGGCATCTATGCGGTGCGGGTCGGCCGCGGCGCGCAACGCTTCGATGGCGTCGCCAGCTTCGGCCGCCGCCCCACCTTCGACAACGGTTCGCCGCTGCTGGAGGTTTTCCTGTTCGACTTTGCCGGCGATCTCTATGGCACGGCGCTCGATGTCGCCTTCATCGGCTTCATCCGCGAAGAACGCAGGTTCGACAGCGTCGAGGCGCTGATCCGCCAGATGGACGAGGACAGTGCCAACGCCCGCGCCATGCTGGCGGCGGCCCCTTCAGCCTTTCCGAGACTTGGCAGCATTGGCTGACGACGCCCCACCCCCAGCCCC
>DASUIA010000168.1:0-17851 GCA_036273255.1 Bradyrhizobium sp. | reverse complement strand
CGTGATGTCGGCGTCCTTCACCAACCAGACGCTGGCGCAGATCGAGCTGTTCGCCAACAATAACGGCAAGTACGACAAGAAGGTCTATGTTTTGCCGAAGTCGCTGGACGAGAAGGTGGCGCGGCTGCATCTCGCCAAGATCGGCGCCAAACTGACAACGCTGCGGCCGGATCAGGCCGACTATATCGGGGTGAAGCCGGAAGGCCCGTTCAAGCCGGACCACTACCGGTATTGAGTTGCCGACCTGATTGCAGCAATCTCCTGCGTCGTGGCCGGGCATAGCCGCCCGAAGGACGGCGTCGCTTCCGGGTGGGCATGACAGCGGTAAGGTCGGGGAGCCATGGAAACCACGATGCCGTCACAACATGTCGATGTGCTGATCGTCGGCGCCGGGCTGTCCGGCATCGGCGCGGGCTATCATCTGCAGGCCAAATGTCCCGGCAAGAACTACCTCATCCTCGAGGGCCGTGACTGTATCGGCGGCACCTGGGATCTGTTCCGCTACCCCGGCATCCGCTCGGATAGCGACATGTTCACGCTCGGCTATTCGTTCAAGCCGTGGACCGAGCCCAAGGCGATCGCCGACGGGCCGCGGATCCTGAATTACGTCCGTGAGACCGCGGCCGAGAATGGCATCGACCGCAACATCCGCTTCAACCACCGGGTCAAACGCGCGTCGTGGTCGTCGCCGCAGGCGCGCTGGACCGTCGAGGCGGAACGCAGCACCGGCGAGGGGACCGTCGAGGCGGTGCGCTTTACCTGCAATTTCCTGTTCATGTGCAGCGGCTACTACAATTACGAAAGCGGCTATGCGCCGGAATTTCCCGGAGCGAAGGATTTTGCGGGCCGCATCGTGCATCCGCAGAAATGGACCGACGACGTCGACTATGACGGCAAGCGCGTGGTGGTGATCGGCTCGGGCGCGACCGCGGTGACCCTGGTGCCGGAATTGGCCAAGAAGGCCGCGCATGTCACCATGCTGCAGCGCTCGCCGACCTATGTGGTGTCGCGCCCGGCGCAGGATCCCGTCGCCAATAAATTGCGGGCGCGGCTGCCAAGCAGGCTCGCCTATCATCTGATCCGCTGGCGCAACGTGCTGTGGGGAATGTATTTCTTCCAGCTCTCCCGGCGCAAGCCGGAGCGGGTCAAGCAGTTGATCCTCGGTGGCGTGCGAATGGCGCTCGGGCCGGACTACGACATCGGCACCCATTTCACGCCACGCTACAACCCCTGGGATCAGCGCCTCTGCCTGGTGCCCGACGGCGACCTGTTCAATGCGATCAGGGAGAAGCGCGCCTCGGTGGTCACCAGCCAGATCGAAACCTTCACCGCAACAGGCATCAGGCTCAAGGACGGCGGCGAGATCGAGGCCGACATCATCGTCACCGCCACCGGCCTCAACCTGCAGGTGCTCGGCGGCCTCGAGGTCGGCGTCGACGGCAGAGCGGTCGATTTTGCGCACGCCTTGAACTACAAGGGCATGATGTATTCCGACGTGCCGAACCTCGCATCCGCGTTCGGCTACACCAATGCGTCGTGGACGCTGAAATGCGACCTGACCTGCGAATATGTCTGCCGCCTGATCAACTACATGGACCGGCACGGCTACAGGCAATGCATGCCGCACAACGTCGATCCCACCATCACCGAACTGCCGTCGCTGGATTTCTCCTCCGGCTATGTGCAGCGCTCGGTGGCGAAGATGCCGAAGCAGGGATCGAAACGTCCGTGGCGGCTCTATCAGAACTACGCGCTCGACATCGTCTCCCTGCGCTTCGGCAAGGTCGATGACGGCGTGATGCGGTACTCGTGACGGTGTGTTCTACGCCGTTGCCGCGATTGATTTCAGGAAGCCGTCGATCTCGGCCTGCAGGCTGGTGGTGGAATCCGATAATTGCCGGGCCGACGACAGCAACTGGCTCGATGCCGCGCCGGTCTGGTTGGCGCCCTGGCTGACTTCGGCGATGGTGCCGGCTACCTGCGTGGTGCCATTGGCCGTGCGTTGAATATTGCCGGAGATTTCCTGGGTGGCGGCGCCCTGTTCCTCGATCGCCGCCGAGATGGCGCTGGTGATCTCGGAAATCTTGCCGATGGTCGAGCTGATCATCTTGATCGAGCCGACCGCCTCCTGCGTCGCGGTCTGCATGCCCGCGATCTGGATGCCGATCTCGTCGGTGGCCTTGGCGGTCTGGGCGGCGAGCGCCTTGACCTCCTGGGCGACCACGGCGAAGCCGCGGCCGGCTTCGCCGGCGCGGGCGGCCTCAATGGTCGCATTCAGGGCCAGCAAATTGGTCTGCTCGGCGACCGAGGTGATCAGCTTGATTACATCGCCGATCCGGCCAGCGGCCTGCGACAGCGCGTTGATGCGCGAATCGGTCTCGTTGGCCTGCTGGACGGCGTCGGCGGCAATGCGGTTGGATTCCTGCACCTGCGCCGAAATCTCCCTGACCGAACTCGCGAGTTCCTCGGTCGCCGATGCGACCGATTGCACGTTGTTGGAGGCGTCTTCCGAGGCGCTGGCGACCACCGCGGCAAGCCGTGTCGTGTTGCCGGCATTGTCGCTCAACGCACGGGCGGTGTTTTCCAGCTCACCGGACGCCGTCGACAGCGACGTGATGATGGAGCGGAAACGGCCGCTCGCCTCGGCGATCGTATCCTTGCGAACCTGACGGTTGGACCCGAAATAGATCGCGACGATGTTTTCGGTGTCCAGCATCACGGCCTTGGCGACCGTGTTCAGCATCGCAGCCTTGCGGTTGACGGCGGCCTGCGCCGCGCGCCCGAAGCGAGGGACGACTACCTCGGCTTCGACCGCCTTCATCAACTGGTCGCAGATGAACATCTGCCGGCAACCGACATACCATTGCGGAGCGACCCTGGCGCGGTGATTGAGTTCGCAGAACTGGGTGATGGAGCTCAGGTAGTTGGCGCCGAAATCGCCGGCCGCGATCAGGTCCCAGTGATCTAGCTGCAGGCGGATCGCCTCGTGCATCATTCCGTCCTTGAAGATGCCGCAGGACGGATCGTAGTGCCGAACCCTGTCGTAGAACCGCGCCAGGATGGCCGGCAGCGATTTGGCCAAAAACGCCCGCATCTCGCCCAGCGTCGCCCGCATGGGGTCGTCGATCCGAAGCAAATCAAGACGGATGGCAGTCCAGTCGGGCGTCATGGTGACTCCAGCGTGCAGTCGTGCGGTTCGCCCATTTAAGGTCGGTATGGTTAATGGACTGCGAATTTGTCGTTGGCCGCATCGGAAACTGCGGAAACCCGACACAAAAAAGGCCCCGGACGGCGCCCGCGGGCCCTGGTTTGGCCGCTTGTACTACGGCATGAGCCTATGCCGGCTTGCCGATCGCAACCTTCAGCGTGCCGACGCCATCGACGCCGCATTGGATGGTGTCGCCCGGCGACAATGCGGCAACCCCGGCCGGTGTCCCCGTCATGATGATATCGCCCGCGCCGAGCGCGACCTGCTGGGAGAGCTGCCAGATGATCTCCGGCACGCTCCAGATCAGCTCGATCAGGTCGCCCTTCTGCCGTTCTACGCCGTTGACCGAAAGCCAGATGCTGCCCTTGGCGGGGTGGCCGATCTTCGCCGCCGGCTGCAGCACCGAGCACGGCGCGGAGTGGTCGAACGATTTGCCGATCTCCCACGGTCGCTCCTTCTTGCGCGCGGCCTGCTGCAGGTCGCGGCGCGTCAGGTCGATGCCGACGGCATAGCCGTAGACGTGGTCGAGTGCCTTGTCGGCGGCAATGTTGAGGCCGCCGCTCTTCATCGCCACGATCAGTTCGACCTCGTGATGCAAATCCTTGGTCAGCGGCGGATAGGGGATGGTGGCGCCGTCGGGCTCCAGCATGTCGGCGTGCTTGGCGAAGAAAAACGGCGGCGCGCGTTCGTCATTGCCCATCTCGCGGATATGTTCGAGATAATTCCGCCCGACGCACCAGATGCGGCGAACCGGAAATGATTTCGATTCCCCCGCAACGGGAATCGAGGCTTGGGGCGGAGCGGGAATGACAAAAGAGGTGGCGGTCATGAAGCGGTCTCGGCGGGGGTTGCGGATGGAAATGCGATGGCAGCTTTACGCGGTCGCGCTGGCCGGCGCCAGTGTTGGCGGCACGGTAGCGCGATGTTGCAGGCGGAAGAACGAGGCGTAGCGGCCGCCGCGGCGCAGCAAATCGTCATGCTGCCCGCGCTCGACGATCTCCCCGCCCTCGACCACCAGAATGGCGTCGGCATGCATGATGGTATGCAGGCGGTGGGCGATGACGATGGTGGTGCGGTTCCGGCACAGATGTTCGATCGCTTCCTGCACCTGCTGTTCGGATTCCGAGTCGAGTGCAGCGGTCGCTTCATCGAGCAGAATGATTGGGGCATTTTTCACCAGCGCCCTTGCGACGGCGACGCGCTGACGCTGGCCGCCTGACAATTGGGTGCCGTGCTCGCCAACCGGCGTGTCATAGCCGAGCGGGAAGCCGACGATGAAATCGTGGGCACAGGCCGCCGTGGCGGCGGCCACGATTTCGGCTTCGGTGGCGCCGGCCCTGCCGAACGCGATGTTCTCGCGGATGGTGTCGCGGAACAGATAGACGTCCTGGCCGACATAGGCGGTTTGTCCGCGGAGCGAACGCCGCGACACCGTCGAAATCGGCTGTCCGTCGATGAGGATTTCGCCGCGTCCGGCCTCGTAGAACCGCAGCAGCAGCGCCAGCACCGTCGATTTGCCGCCGCCCGACGGGCCGACCAGCGCCGTGACCTTGCCGGGCTCGGCGACGAAACTCATGTGGTTGAGCACGGGCTCGTCCGGACGGTAGCTGAAGCTCACGTCGCGCAATTCGACGCGCGCGTCGGTCAGCTTCAGGGCCGGCTTGTCGTCGTCGTCGGGTTCGCTGGCCGGGCTGTCGACGATCTCCAGCAGCTTGCGCGCGCCGATCAGGCTGCTGTTGAGTTCGATGTTGAGCCGCGCCAGTCGCTTGGCCGGCTCATAGGCGAGCAGGAACGCGGTCAGGAAGGAAAAGAACTGGCCCGGCGTCGCGCCCATCGCGACCACGCGATAGCCGCCATACATCAGCCCGCCCGCGATCGCGAAGCCGCCCAGCGTTTCCATCAGGGGGCTCGAACGGTTGGAGACGCGCGCCATCTTGTTGGCGGTGTGTTCGACTTCGCTGATGCTGACGTCGATGCGCTCGCGCATCGTCTGTTCCAGCGTGAAGGCCTTCACGGTGCGGATGCCCTGCAGCGATTCCTGCATGGTCTCCATGATATCGGCGGTGCCGGTGAACTGGCTATGGGCGAGGCCCTTGATCCTTTTGACGAGCTTGCGCAGCACCAGCATCGCCGGCGGCGCCACCATGAAGCCGAACAGCGCCATGTAGGGGTCCTGCGTCACCATGACGATGACGAGCGCAATCAGCGACAACAGATCGCGTCCGACCGCGTTGATCAGCAGATTGAGCACCTGCGTGACCGAGGTCGCGCCGGCGGTCAGCCGCGCCAGAAATTCGGATGTGTGCCGCTCGGAAAAGAATGCGACGCTTTCGTTCATCAGCTTGGCAAACAACCGCCGCTGGTTGTTGGCGAGGATCGCGTTGCTGATTTGCGACAGGATCACGGTATGGCCGTAGGTCGCCGCTCCCTTGAGCATGAAGATCACAATGGTGACGCCGGACAGCAGTGCAATGCCGCGGATGTTCTTGTCGACATAGGCCTGGTTGATGACCTCGCCGAGCAGGTAGGCCGAACCGGCGGTGGTTGCCGCCGAAATTCCCATCAGCGCGAACGCCAGCAGGTAGCGCCGCCAATAGGCGGCGCCCTGTTCGGTGATCAGGCGGCGAATCAGGATTGCCGCGCCATAGGGATCGTCGGTGATTTTCCTTGGAAGCTCGGTCATCCGCGTTCCATTGACGGGCAGGTCGGATTGCGGTCGGCGCGTCAGGGCTGCTGCGAAATGACTCCTTGCCTGCTATGGCAGGGATTTTCAAGCCCAATTACGGCTTCGCAGCAAGCGGATCTCAGGCCGATACGGCCTGCTGCGCCTCGCCGCCGCGCTCGCGGAACAACTTCTCTTCCCATGCCAGCGCATGCGCAGCGATGGTCTCGAGGTCATCGTATTGCGGCGTCCAGTCCAGCGTGCGGCGGATCCGGCCGGTGTCGGCAATCATGGTCATGATGTCGCCGGGCCGCCGCGGGCCATACTGAACCGCGAAATTGCGCCCGGAGAGGCGTCGCACCGCCTCGATGGTCTCGATCACAGAATAACCCCGGCCGTAGCCGCAATTCAACGTCACTGACGCGCCGCCATCGCGCAGATAGCTCAGCGCCGCGCGATGGGCCTGTGCCAGATCGCTGACATGGATGAAGTCGCGGATGCAACTTCCGTCCGAGGTCGGGTAGTCGGTGCCGAACACGTCGATCTTGGCGCGCTGTCCGGTGGCCGCCTCGACCGCAATCTTGAGCAGATGTGTCGCACCGACGGTAGCGAGCCCGATGCGTGCCAGAGGGTCGGCGCCCGCAACATTGAAATAGCGCAGCACGACGTAGTTCAGGCCATGCGCCGCGGCGACGTCGTGCAGCATGATTTCGGTCATCAGTTTCGAGTAGCCGTAGGGCGACAGCGGCCGGGTCGGCGCGTGCTCGGGAACCGGTACCTGGTCCGGGTTGCCATACACCGCCGCGGTCGAGGAAAAGATGAAACGGTTGACGCCGCACTTCACTGCGACGTTCAGCAGGCTGCGCGTCGTCATGGTGTTGTTGCGGTAATAGGCGAGCGGGTCGCGCATCGATTCCGGCACCACCACCGAGCCGGCAAAATGGATGATGCTGTCGACCCCATGCGCGCTGATCACGCCCTCGACGAGATTTTCATCGGCGGCATCGCCGATGAACAGCGGCACGCCTTCGGGCAGGAATGCGGAAAACCCGGTGGACAGGTCGTCGATCACGACGACGCGTTCGCCGGCCTCCGCCAGCGCGCGAACCATGTGGCTTCCGATGTAGCCGGCGCCGCCGGTGACGAGCACGGTCACGAGTTCACCCCTCTCCCAATTGCCGGCCTGATGCTATCCGCCGTGCGATGAAGAGTGGGTTTCGCCGCAACTGAACTGGTCACTATGCTTAATGTTGCGTATAGCATTCGTGCGAAACGGAGCCTGACGTGCCGATCGAGAATAATTCCGTCGACGATCTGCAACTGGTCGTGCCGAATCTGCACAGACGCTATTCCGGCGTCACCGCGACCAACCGGATGGTGGCGCCGAAACTTGCGAAGATGTTTTGCGCGGCGTGGCTCGGGCCGGACGCACCCGACGGCATCGCACGGATCGGTGTGGCGGATCTGCCGAGATGGTGGCGGCGGCGCACTCCGCTGATCTGGCACGCGCGGCGCAACAACGAGATGATCATCGGCGTATTGTTGCGGTCGCTGGGCTGGCCGCTGAAACTGCTGTTCACCTCGGCGGCGCAGCGCCATCATAGCTGGATTACGCGCTGGCTGATCCGGCGGATGGACGCGATCATCGCAACCAGCGATGTCTCGGCGTCGTATCTCAAGCGCGCAGCAACCGTGATTCCGCACGGCGTCGACACCGATCGCTATGCGCCGCCGCAAGATCGCGCGGCGGCGTTCGCGCAAGCCGGACTGCCGGGCCGTTACGCCGTCGGCTGCTTCGGCCGGGTGCGCGCACAAAAAGGTACGGACGTCTTCGTGGAGGCGATGTGCAGGCTGCTGCCGAGCCATTCCGATTTCACCGCCGTCATCGTCGGGGCCGTTGCGCCAGAGCAGGCCGGCTTTGCCGCGGAGCTGAAAAGACGCATCGAGGCGGCGGGCCTGCAGTCGCGCATTGTCATGACCGGTGAGTTGTCGATTGAAGCCGTGCAGTGCTGGTACCGGCGGCTGACCATCTACGCCTTCACCTCGCGCAACGAAGGCTTTGGATTGACGCTGATCGAGGCGATGTCGGTGGGCGCGGCGCTGGTGGCCTCGCGCGCAGGCGCTGCCGAACTCGTGGTCGATGACGGCGTGACCGGCGTGCTGACCCCGCCCGGGGATGTCGATGCGCTGGTCGCCGCGCTCGAGCCGCTGATGCGCGATCCGGCGTCATGCGTCGCGATGGGGCGGCGCGCCCGCTCGCGGGTGCTGGAGAAATTCAGTCTCGACGCAGAAGCGGGCCGGATTGCGGAAGTCTATCGCGTTCTGGTTTGACCCGTCGCATTCGCGCGAACGTCGCGAGGCGGGGACGGTCATCTGCTCGCGGCTTCGCTCAGTACGTGCGCGGCGATCGCAACCACGTCGGTCGCGGCAATGTCGCGCATGCAGCGGTGCTCATTCATGGTGCAAACCGGACGGTGGCATGGCTGGCACGGCACCACCGTTTTGGTCTGTACCGTCGCGGCGAGGCCATTCAGCGGCGCCCAAAGGTGGGGACTGGTCGGGCCGAAAATTCCGATGGTCGGCGTGCCGAGCGCCGCTGCGATATGCATCAGGCCGGAATCATTGGAGATCGCGACCTTGGCGGCCGCCATCGCGAGAATGCCGTTGCGCAGGTCGGCGCCGGTGAGGTCGCGCACCCGCGCGCCGCCGACGGCAACGATCTCTGCCGCCAGCGCCTTCTCGCCGGGGCCGCCGACCACCCAGACATCGAGGCCCCGTTCGGCGAGGCGCCGTGCGGCTTCCGGGTAATAGGTCCAGCGCTTGGACGCGCCGACCGAGCCTGGCGCCAGCGCGATGGCCGGATCGGTGCCCAGGCTGTTTTGCTGCCGCCAGCGGCTGGCCTCCGCGGAGGGAACCTGAAGCTGTGGCACCGGCCATTCCGGGGGTCGTGGCGCGCCATCCGGCAGCGCCAAGGCGGCGTTCTTGTCAATGAAGCGCGGCAGCGCCTTCTCGCCCCATCGCCAGCGGTTGAGCAGTCCGAACCGGGCTTCGCCGACAAACCCGACCCGCTCCGGAATGCCGGCCAACGCCGGCGCGATTGCCGATTTCCAGGTGCGTGGCAGCACCAACGCGGTTCCGTAGTTCCGAGCTCTGAGATCATTGGCCAGGCCCCATTGCTTGGCCACCGCGAGCCGCGAGCGCGGCAGATCCCAGACCACCCCGGAGCGTATTCCGGGCATATAATCGACCAGCGGCGCGCATAGGGGCGTTACCAGCACGTCCACCGGCCGGCTTGGCCAGCGCTGCTTCAGCACCCGAACCACGGTGTGGCCGCGCACGAAGTCACCAATCCACATGTATGGCACAACCAGAATCGCCCGGCGGTCGTCCGGATCTTCCGCGGCATGTGATGAATTGACGTTCATTTGTTAAGGTCTGATTGTGCCAAGGGGGCTCCGACCCGTCGGTAACCGCTCCCCGTCAGGAGGTAAAGCCGGCTGCAGCCCTTGCCATGCATCGCGGCCCAAGTTGCTTGCCGGGCGGGACTGGGGCAAAGCTTGCAATGCGCAATCAGGGCAGGGGCCATCATGTTGCTGGTGACCGGAGGTGCCGGTTTTATCGGATCGAACGTCGTGGCCGCGCTCAATGAAGCGGGCCGCGCCGACGTCACGGTCTGCGACCGGCTCGGCCACGACGGCAAATGGCGCAATCTCGCCAAACGCCAGCTCGCGGACCTCGTTCCGCCGGCCGAATTGCGAAATTGGCTCAGCGGCCGCAAGCTGGACGCCATCATCCATCTCGGCGCCATTTCCGAGACCACCGCGACCGATGGCGATCTCGTCATCGAAACCAATTTCCGCCAGTCGATGCGGCTGCTCGACTGGTGCACGGTCCATGCAACCCCGTTCATCTACGCCTCATCGGCGGCTACCTATGGCGATGGCGCACAAGGCTTTCGCGACGACCCGTCCCCGGCGGCGTTGAAGGCCTTGCGGCCGCTCAATCTGTACGGCTGGAGCAAGCATTTGTTCGATATGGTGGTTGCCGAGCGGGTGACGCGCGGTGGGAAGCTGCCGCCGCAATGGGCGGGCCTGAAATTCTTCAACGTGTTCGGTCCCAATGAATATCACAAGGGCGCAATGATGAGCGTGCTCGCGCGTCGCTTCGACGACATCAAGGCGGGCCGCCCGGTGCAACTGTTCAAGTCCCACCGGACCGGCATTGCCGACGGCGATCAGCGGCGCGATTTCATTCATGTCGACGATGCGGTCCGGGTGATGATGTGGCTGCTGGCGACGCCATCGGTCAGCGGCCTCTTCAATGTGGGCACCGGACGGGCCCGCAGCTTCAGGGATCTGATACTTGCCGCCTACGCCGCGCTCGGCGCCGCTCCCAACATCGAGTATGTCGACATGCCGGAATCGATTCGCGGCAGTTACCAGTATTTCACCGAGAGCGATGTCGATCGGTTGCAACGCGCCGGCTATACTGGCGGCTTCACCGCGCTCGAGCCGGCGGTCGGGAACTACGTCAAGGGCTTCCTCGATCGCACCGACCGTTTCCGCTGACGGCAACAGATCACGAGACAAGATGTTTGACTTTGATGCCCTGTCGCCTGCGATTTCCCGCCAGATCGTGCTCTGCGTCGGCGACCTCATGCTCGACGAGTTTGTCTATGGCGAGGTGTCGCGGATTTCACCGGAGGCTCCCGCGCCGGTCATCGCCGTCCGGCGCAGTGAGACCGACATCGGTGGTGCCGGCAACGTCGCGCGCAACATCGCGGCCCTCGGCGCGCGCTGCATCCTGGTCGGACTGATCGGTGAGGATGATGCCGGCAATGCCCTGCAGGCCGGGCTCGCGCGGGAAAAGCTGATCGAATGCGTGCTGGTCTGCGATTCGACCCGGCCGACGACGCGAAAGGTACGTTTCGTGTCCGAGCACTTCTCTACTCACATGTTGCGCGCCGACTGGGAACTGGCAACGCCGGCCTCGGTCGATACCGAGCAGAGACTGATCGACGCCATCCTGCCATTGCTGCCGCGCGCCGACATCGTGCTGCTATCCGACTATGCCAAGGGCACGTTGACGGCCCGCGTCATCCGCAACGTCATCGACGCTGCACGCAAGCTCGGCAAGCTGGTCATCGTCGATCCCAAGAGCGCAAACCTGGCGATCTACCGCGGCGCGACGCTGCTCAAGCCCAATCGCAGGGAATTCGCCGAGGCGACCCGCAGTCGCGCCGATACCGACGGCAACATCGCCGAGGCGGCGCAGCAGATCATGCTGCTTGCGGATTGCGAAGCCGTGCTGGTGACGCAAAGCGAGCATGGCATGACGCTGGTGCGGCGCGGCGCCCGGGCCATTCACGTGCCGGGTCATCCGGTCAGGGTCCGCGACGTCTCCGGTGCAGGCGACACCGTTGCTGCCGTCCTCGCGGTCGCGGTTGCGGCGGGTGCCGATTGGGAGGCTGCGCTGCGGATTGCCAACGCCGCGGCGGCTGTCGCCGTCAGCAAGATCGGCGTTGCGGTCGTGACGCTGGCCGAAGTGCGCCGCAAAATTTTGCCGCACGCATTCCTTGCGGCTGAAGAAAAGATCATCGCGGGCGGCGAACTCGACGCGGCGCTGCGGGATTGGCGCAACCAGGGCCTGCGGATCGGATTTACCAATGGCTGTTTCGACATCCTGCATCCCGGTCATGTCAGATTGCTGACGGCGGCGCGGGCTACCTGCGACCGGTTGATCGTCGGGCTCAACAGCGATGCTTCGGTCAGGCGGCTGAAGGGGGAGGGTCGGCCGGTGCAGAGCGAGCACGCCCGCTCGGAGGTGCTGGCAGCGCTGGAGGCGGTCGACCTGGTCGTGTTGTTCGAGGAGGACACGCCGATCCAATTGATCGCGCAGATCAGGCCGCACGTTCTGGTAAAGGGCGCCGACTATACCCGCGAGCAGGTGGTCGGCCACGAGATCGTCGAAGCCGGCGGCGGCGAGGTGCGGCTGGTCGAGATCCTGCCCGGCTTCAGTACGACTTCGCTGGTCGACCGCGCCCGCGGAGGCGGGAAGTGAACGTAGATGCGACAACCTCTGCGGCAGGTCCGGTGTTGCCACTCTGGCGTCAGCCGCAACCCTGGGCCAGGACTGCGGATGTCGTTGCCGTTCTGATCGCGCTGGCGCTGCCATGGTCGACATCGCTGGTCGGTATCTTCGTGGTGGTGTGGGTGATCGCGGTGGTACCGACGCTCGATGCGGGCGCGTTCACGGCGTCACTGCGGCGTCCGATCAGCGCATTGCCGATCGCGCTGTTCGCGCTGGCGGTGGTCGGAACCCTGTGGTCGAACGCACAATGGGGCGCACGCCTCTATGCCATCAGCCCGACCGCCAAGCTGCTGGTGCTTCCGATCCTGCTCTACCACTACCAGCGCTCGAGCCGCGGGATGCCGGTGCTGACGGCGTTTCTCATTTCCTGCGCGCTGCTGATGGCGGCATCCTGGATCGTCGCCTTCGATCCCGGCCTTTCGCTCAAACCGAAGCTCGAGGCCGAACGTGGAATCTTCGTCAAGAACTATATCGACCAGAGCCAGGAATTTGCACTCTGCGCGGTGGCGCTGGCCTATCCGGTCGTCACCCTGCTGCGCACCCAGCGGGTTGTTTCGGCATTGTTGCTGGGCGCCCTGGCGCTCAGCTTCGCCATCAACATGACCTTCGTCATTGTCTCGCGGACCGCGATGGTCACCATGCCGGTGATGCTGGCGGTGTTCGCGCTGCTTCACCTGAAGCGGCGAAGCATCGTGATCATCGCGTGTCTTGCAATGGTGTTTGCGGGCCTGGCATGGCTGGCTTCACCGCAATTGCGTCAGACCACCGGAACTTTCATGCGGGATTACCGGCTGTACAAAGAGCAGAACACCCCGACCTCGATCGGGCTGCGGCTCGAATTCTGGCGGAAATCGCTGCGGTTTTTTGCCGAGGCGCCGCTGTTTGGGCACGGCACCGGCTCGACACGGGGCCTGTTCGAGCAGGCCGCCGTAGGTTACTCCGGCGCTGCCAGCGCCGAAGTGATCGGCAACCCGCACAACCAGACCCTGAACGTCGCGATCCAGTGGGGCACGCTCGGAATCATCGTGCTCTACGCGATGTGGCTGCTGCATCTGCTGCTGTTTCGCGGCGAAGGTCTGGTCGCGTGGATCGGATTGCTGGTCGTGGTGCAGAACATATTCACGTCGCTGTTCAATTCTCACATCTTCGATTTCCACGAGGGCTGGATGTATGTGTTGGGCGTCGGCGTCGCCGGCGGCATGGTGCTGGGAAAAAAGCCACGCGAAGCCCCGCGCGAGGTTGCAGATTCCGTCCGATCATGACGGCTGGCATGCACGCGCAAGATACGCTATCAGCAGCCTCACCACGGTCTTGCCGAGATATTGCCGGTTCCAGGTCAGCGACATGATGCGTCTTTCGAACCTGACCTTGCGCAACGCATTGATCGCGCTCCATGACGCGCTGGCGACCACGCTCGCGCTGTTCGTGAGCTTCTATCTGCGATTCGAGGGCGGCGAGTATTTCTTCGACCGTATCCCGCTGCTGCTGCGTCTGCTGCCATTTTTCATCGCGTTCAGCGTGGTCGTTTGCTACGTTTTCAACCTGACCACGACGAAGTGGCGTTTCATCTCCTTGCCGGACGCGTTGAATATTCTGCGCGCCGCCACGGTGCTGACGCTCGCGCTTTTGGTGCTGGACTACATTTTTGTGGCACCAAACGTGCACGGCACGTTTTTTGTCGGCAGGATCGCCATCATCCTGTTCTGGTTCCTCGAGGTGTCCTTCCTGAGCGCCCTGCGGTTTGCCTACCGCTATTTCCGCTACACGAGGGTACGCCATCACGCCCGGACCGATGGCGCGTCACCGGCGCTCTTGATCGGGCGTGCCGCCGATGCCGAGATCCTGCTGCGCGGGATCGAAAGCGGCGCGGTGACCCGGCTGTGGCCGATCGGTATCCTGTCGCCATCGATGGCCGATCGCGGCCAGTCGATCCGCAACATCCCGGTGCTGGGCGGCATCGACGATGTCGAGGACGTGATCCGTGATTTCGCGCGGCGCGAGAAACCGATCACGCGCGTGGTGATGACGCCCTCGGCGTTCGAGCCGGAGGCGCACCCCGAGGCCGTGCTGATGCGGGCGCGCCGGCTCGGGCTGATCGTGAGCCGGCTGCCGTCGCTGGAAAGCGGGGACAGCCCGCGGCTGACCGCGGTGGCGGTCGAGGACCTCCTGCTGCGCTCCAGCGCCAGCATCGACTATGCGCGCCTCGAAGCCCTGGTGACCAACAAGGCCGTCATCGTCACCGGCGGCGGCGGTTCGATCGGCTCGGAGATTTGCGACCGCGTCGCGACCTTCGGCGCCGCCCGGCTGCTGGTGATCGAAAATTCCGAGCCGGCGCTTTATGCCGTGATGGAAGCGATGACCGCGCGCCACACCGGCGCCGTCATCGATGGCCGGATTGCCGATATCCGCGACCGCGCCCGCATGCTGCGGCTGATGGCCGAGTTCAAGCCGGATATCGTGTTCCATGCGGCGGCGCTGAAGCACGTGCCGATCCTCGAACGCGACTGGAGCGAAGGCGTCAAGACCAACATTTTTGGCTCGGTGAATGTCGCCGACGCGGCATTGGCCGCGGGCGCCAAGGCGATGGTGATGATTTCGACCGACAAGGCGATCGAGCCGGTCTCGATGCTCGGTCTGACCAAGCGGTTTGCCGAGATGTACTGCCAGGCACTCGATCACGATCTGGCCGTTCAGTCGGGCGACCGAGCGCGGATGCGGCTGATCTCCGTGCGGTTCGGCAACGTGCTGGCCTCGAATGGATCGGTGGTGCCGAAATTCAAGGCCCAGATCGAGGCGGGCGGGCCGGTGACGGTGACCCATCCCGAGATGGTCAGGTATTTCATGACCATCCGGGAGGCCTGCGATCTCGTGCTCACGGCCGCTACCCACGCGCTGGCGACCGCACGGGCGGATGTTTCGGTGTACGTGCTCAACATGGGACATCCCGTCAAGATCGTCGATCTGGCGGAGCGGATGATCCGTCTGTCGGGACTCGAGCCGGGCCACGATATCGACATCGTGTTCACCGGCATGCGGCCGGGCGAGCGGCTGAACGAGATCCTGTTTGCCTCGGAGGAGCCGGCCGTCGAGATCGGCGTGGCCGGCATCATGGCCGCCAAGCCCAACGAGCCGCCGATGCAGATGCTGCGCAAATGGATCGCGATGCTCGAGCAGGCCATTGCGCAGGATGATCGGGTCACCATCAAGGCGGTGCTCAAGGATGCGGTTCCCGAATTCGGTTCGACCGCTGCGTAACCCGACGCGATGATGTGTCGAAAGCACTGAATGCAGAGCAGCGCAAAGATCGCCGTCGTCAGCCAGCACTACCCGCCGGATTCCAGCACCACCGCTGCCATCATGGCGGCGATCGCCAATCATCTGGCCGCAGAGGCGGCCGTGTTGGTGCTGTCCGGAACGCCCGGCTCCGCCGGCCATGAATCGAACGAACCGGGCAAGCCGGCCGTCATCGAAATCAGCAACCGGATTCCGCAAAAAGCCGCGCTGGTCAGGCGTGCGCTGGCGGAGAGCCTGTTCTCCCTGCGCGTGTTTGCGGCGCTGCTCACGAGGTTGCAGCGCCACGACGTCGTGCTGACCGTGACGGCCCCGTTCATGCTGCCTTACGCGGTGGCTGCCGCCGCGCGGTTGAAGCGCGCCCGGTCGGTGCTGATCATGCACGACCTCTTTCCCGACGTGCTGGTCATGGCAGGCCTGCTGCGGCAGCGATCGATCCTCGCCAGGGCAATGCGTGGCGCCAACGCGCTGATGTTTCGGGCGCTCGATGCCATCGTCATCATCGGGCGCGACACCGAGGCACTGCTGATGCGCTATCGGGGAGTCACGCCTGCGAAAATCTCCTTCATCCCGAATTGGGCGACGCTGGAGCCGGGCGTAAGGCCGATCGAACCCGACAATCCGTATCGCCGCCTGCATGCGGCCCGGTTCATGGTCGGCCTTTCCGGCAATCTCGGATTCACCCACGATCCCGATGTCGTGTTCGGCGCGGCGCGATTGCTGCGCGACGATCCCCACATTCATTTCCTGCTGTCGGGGTGGGGAATCGGCTTCGATCGGCTCAAGGAATTGCAGTCGAACGCCGGTCTGCCCAATGTGACGCTGGTGGAACGCGTGGCCGAGGAAGGTCTCGAGGCGTTTCTCGCCGCGGCAAATGTCTGGCTCATTCCCTATCGCAGGGAGTTCGCCGGCGTGTCGGTGCCCAGCCGGTTCTACAATCTGCTGGCGGTCGGCCGGCCGGTCATCCTGGTGTCGGAGTCCAATGCCGAGGCGGCGCTGACGGTCAGCGAGCATGACCTTGGATGGGTGGTCGAGCCGGGCCATCCAGAGCAACTCGCGCAGACGATACGGCTGGCGGCCCTGCGCGAGGATTCCGCGAGGGCGGAGCGGGCGGTCGTCACCGCGCGGCAATTCAACTTCGCTGCCGCGATGGCGGGCTACTCCGGATTGATTGCAAGGCTGCTGCGCCAGCGCTGACCTTACGAAACGCGGCGCTGCGAAAATCGGTACATCACCAGCACGGTCGCGACTCCCCCGGCGAGGAGAAGCACGATCTTGACCGCGGCCGATGCGGCCATGATCGATCCGGCCGCGAGCGCCGCCAACAGGATGTTGAGCGCAAACACTTCGCCGACCACACGCCATACCGTAAAGCCATTGTCGGTGGCGCGCTGATAGAAATGCGAGCGATGGGCCGCCCAGAACGGCTCGCGCCTCGCCAGCCGCCGCAGCAACGTCACGGTGGCGTCGAGCAGGTAGTAGAGCGGCAGCAACAGGGCGGCAGCGAATTGCTGCCGGTAGGCGAGTTGCAGCAGGCACCAGCCGAGCAGCAGGCCGATCGGCAGGCTGCCGACGTCGCCGAGGAAGACCCTGGCAATGGGGCGGTTGAACGGCGCGAACCCCAGCATCGCGCCACAGAGCGCCGCAGCGAGAAGGGTTGCCGAGGCCGGATATTGGCCAAGCAGCCCAAGCATCGCCAGCGCCGCCGTCGCCGGAACCACCTCGGCCACCGTCATCCAGTCAAGCCCGTCCATGAAGTTGACGAGATTGACGAACCAGAGCCCGGCCACCAGCAGGACGCCGCGCTCGATCCATAACGGGCAGGCCGGAACGATCCGCAGATCGCCGGATGCCGCAAGCAGGACTGCAGCGACGGCGGCAGCCTGCAGCAGCAGCCGCGGCAGCACATCGATGGATTTGACGTCGTCGGCAAGGCCGACCATGGCCATGAACAACGCGGCCCCGAAGACCGCGAACGGAATCTTCAGTTCGGCCGCGCCGCCCCAGACCACGATGCCGCCGGACACCACGAGCGTTGCCGCGATCACCGCGATGCCCGCGCCCTGCGGGGTGGGGATGCGGTGCGAGGATCGCGCATTCGGCCTGGCGAGTGCGTGCCGCAGTAGCATCGGCCGAATCACCCAAATCAGGGCGGCCGAAACCGTCGCGGCAGCGGGGAGGGCGAAAAGCGCCGGGATCGATCCGGAAATGCTCATTCTACCAATGTGGCCTCGGGAACCTCGATCGGTGCTGCGCCCTGTGCGGCCTTTTCAGCGCTGAAAATCCACACCAGTCCGCCGATCGCCCCGACGATGAAAGACACCGCACCAAACAACAGCGAGACCTTCACGCCCTCGTTCGCCATCAGCCCGGCATATCCGAAGGCGAGCCCCATCGTGGCCTCGCGGACGCCCCAGCCGGCAATCGAGATCGGCAACATGGTGATCAGCATCACCGGCGGAACGAGCTGGAAAACCTGGCCGAACAACACCGGGGCTGCGATCGATCGCACCACGCACCAGGCGATGACGACCGCGAGGACATGAACCAGGATCGAGAATACCGCAACTTTCAGGCCATGCGCGCGGCTGAAATTCACC
>DASUIA010000167.1:0-10241 GCA_036273255.1 Bradyrhizobium sp. | reverse complement strand
TGATGTCGAAGAAGGCGGCTCTGCCCTTGCCGCCGTTCTTGCCACGGTACATGGCGAGGTCGGCGTTCTGGCAAAGCGTGTCGTAGCTCTCGCCATGGTCGGGATAGAGGCTGATCCCGACTGAGGTCGAGGCGAAGATCTCGGAGCCGTCGATGAAGAATGGCGCGCCGAGGCGCTGCAGCGCCGACTCGAAGAACTCCGCCACCTCGGCGAGATTCTGGACAGGCGCCAGCAGCAGCAGGAATTCGTCGCCGGAGATCCGCGACAGCATGTCGGTCTCGCGCAGATCGAGCCCCAGCCGCTTGGAAACCTCGACCAGCAGCGCGTCGCCTACGGCATGGCCGTAATAGTCGTTGATGTGCTTGAAATTGTCGATGTCGAGAAAGGCCAGCGCGAAGCTGGCCGGCGGGTCGCGATGCTGCAGCAGCGCATTGGCCCGATGCTCGATCACCCGCCGGGTCGGCAGGTCGGTCAGTTCGTCGTAATAGGCCGAGCGGAACAACTGGTCCTCGAACGCCTTTTGGGCGCTGATGTCGGCAGAACTCGTCAGCAGCAGGTTGCGCTCGGCGATGCGAACCGGCCGATGGGTGGTGAGAAACGTCTGCTTGCCCGGGCCGCTGCCGATGCATTCTTCGGTAATGGCAGGCTCGCCGGCGCGGAGCAATTCGCGCCCCGCAGCCTGCCGGCGCTCCAGTTCCTGCGATGGCGCCTGCTGCGCGGCAGCCATCCGCAATTGTGCCGCGGCGGCGGCGTTGACCAGCAGGAAGCGGCCTTGCTCGTCCTGGACCGTGACGCCGTGGGGCAGCATCCTGAACACGTCGGTGAGGAGGCCCGGCTCGGTATCGGTGACGATCTCGGGTTCGTCCTCGATCGCGGCGGCGTGCAGGAACAGATGACGGCTTTGCATGGAGACCGACTCTGGTGAACTCCCTTGTAATTTTGGTTAAGACGAGACCCCGAAAACCATGCAACCCCGTCGCGCGCGCGTCCGCGATCGGCGTTGCCGTGATCGTCATTAACAGACGGTCAATGTCCGACCACAGACACCGCTCGGCGAGTGGCTTAGCTGCCGGGCAGGCGGCATTGCATCGTGCAGTGAGCGCCGCTTTTGAGAAACGAGATCTCGGTCTTGCCATCGAACGGCTGCAACGCCGATTTCAAGAGCTTGGTGCCGAAGCCCGCTGGCCCGATCGCGCCGACGACCGGACCTTCCGTTTCGTCCCACACGATATTGAGGTGGCCGTCCGAAACCGTCCACGACACCTGCAACAGCCCGCGCGCGGACGAAAACGCGCCGTATTTTCCGGCGTTGGTGGCAAGTTCGTGGAACATCAGAGCGAGGCTGACAGCGAGTTTGGCGGGCAGGAACAGCGCGTCGCCGTTCAAGGTAAACCGGACATGCCCGTATGGCCCGAGTTCCGACAGCAGCAGGTCCTTGATGTCGCAGCCGCTGCCGTCAACCCTTGCGATCAGATCGTCGGTTGCCGATAGCGCGCGAATCCGCTGGTCGATGCTGGCCCAGATGTTCGGCTGGTCCTGCAGCACCTGATGCAGAACGGCATGAATGCTCGACGATTTGTTCTTCAGCCGGTGCTGCAATTCGTCGACCACGAGCCTGCGGTATTGTTCCTCCTCGATCAGGCGCCTTGAGATCTGGCGCTGCTGGCCCGCGACCTGGCGGTAATGCTCGACGCCCCAGATCATCAGGGCGCACACCAGCAGATAGATCTCTGCCAGCGCCAGTCGGGCAAAATCGGCTGTCGCGTCGCTGAAATTGACGGTCACCCCCAATGCGCCGCCGACAAGCGCCGTCGCAATCCCGATCCGGAACCCGCCAAAGGCGGTGGCAAAGAACACAGCCGGGATATAGGGCGTGAAAAATACGTCGGGCCGGATCAGCGAAAGGCCCCACCGGGCCGCCGTCGACAAAGCGAGGCAGCATGCCACAAATCCAACGACAAATAACCGGGATGGTTGAGATATTCCTTGCCAGCCGCGGCGAAACTCGTCGATCAATTTGGCCATGGGTTACATCAACCGATCAGCAATCTGAGATAGAGCGCAGCATAGGGCAAAAACCGCGACCTGAGTCCGGCAAAGCACGGGTTTCGGCATCGCGTCGTCCATGTCGGGGAGCAAGGGTGGCTTGCGTTGCGCCGGCAAGCCGGGAATATAGGAACGGCACAGTCTGCACAGGGGATGCGATATGGCACGGCTCGACGGCAAGGTTGCGGTGATCACCGGTGCGACGAGCGGCATCGGACTGCGGACCGCGGAAGTTTTTGTCGCGGAAGGGGCGAAAGTCGTGATCGCCGGCCGCCGCGCGCCGGAAGGCGAGGCGCTGGCGAAAAGACTCGGCGCCCATTGCATCTTTCGCCAGACCGACGTCACCGTCGAAGAGCAGATGCGCGCCTTGATCGGTGACGCCGTGGAGAAGTTCGGCCGAATCGATTGCCTGTTCAACAATGCCGGCGGCCCGGCACAGACCGGCGGCATCGAGGGGCTGGAGGTGGGGCGCTTCGATAGCGCGATGGCGACGCTGGTGCGCAGCGTGATGCTCGGCATGAAGCACGCCGCCCCCCATATGCGCCGCCGGGGATCCGGCAGCATCATCAACAATGGCAGCATCGCCGGAAGGCTCGCCGGCTTCTCGTCGTCGCTGGTCTACGGCGCCGCCAAGGCGGCCGTGATTCATCTTACCAAATGCGTGGCGATGGAACTCGGAGAGGCCGGTATCCGCGTCAACAGCATTTCGCCGGGCGCGATCGCCACCGGCATCTTCGGCAAGGCGCTCGGCCTTTCGGTCGAGGCGGCCGAGAAGACACCCGATGTGATGCGCGAGGTCTACAAGACCGCGCAGCCGATACCGCGCGCCGGATTGCCCGAGGATATCGCGCAGGCTGCGGTGTTTCTCGCCAGTGACGAATCCAGCTTCATCAACGGCCACGATCTGGTGGTCGACGGCGCCATCACCGGCGGCCGCAACTGGACGCAGCAGCAGCAGGGCTATGTCGCGCTCCGCAAGGCGTTCGATCAGGGCGCCGGATAGCCACGTCGGGAGGCATCGATGGTCACAACCTGGACTGCGTCGCCAAGGCGGGCCGAACTCCGGCCCTTCGGTCTGGCAATGGTCGGCGGCCTCGCCTGTGCCCTTCTGGTCGGGAAGGCGTTGCCCCTTACGATGGACGCCGTCGAGAATCTGGTCGCGCCGTTATGTGCGGTTGGCGATTCCGCGGGGTCCACGCCGGATGTCGTCGAGCCGATCGCCTCCTATGTGCTGCCGAATGTGCCGGGCAAGCGTGTCACCATCGTGCGTGTATTCTATGGCCCGGGCGGATTTACCCGCGCGCATCGCCATGCCGGTTCGGTCACCGCCTATATCACCAGGGGCGAAATCCGCTCGCAGCTTGGCGGCGGCCCGGTCGAGACGTTCAAGGTGGGGCAGTCGTTCTTTGAGCCGCCGGGCGCGACCCACCTGGTCTCGGCGAACGCCAGCACTACCGAGCCTGCGGAACTGATCGCGGTATTCGTCGCCGACGAGGGTGCGCAACTCACCACGTTCATCGATTAGCAACCGCATCGTCATACGGGCCGCTACACGCGGGGCCTCGTGGTTCGAGACGCGCGGCGTTGCCGCGCTCCTCACCATGAGGGTCCGTCACCTCATCCACGGAAGAAGACCTCATCCAGAGGAGCATCGCGAAGCGATGCGTCTCGAAGGATGAAGCGAGAGCTCGAACTCGCCCTACACCGGCGACAGCGTCACCTGCAATCCGCCGCGCGGTTTCGGGATCGGCCACATCTGCCAGTCGGGGGTGGTGCCGGGCTGCAGCGCGACCCGGAGATTCTGCAGGAAATGCCGTGCAAAGCACTTGGCCTGCATGTTGGCGAAGTGCAGCCCGAGGCACATATGCGCGCCGCCGCCGAACGGCACGAAGGCAAAGCGGTGGCGGCTGCGCTGGGCCTCGTCGCTGAAGCGCATGGGATCGAAGGTCTCGGGATCGGGCCAGATCTCCGGCATATGGTGGGTGAACAGCGGGTTGATGCCGACCATGGTGCCGGCCGGGATGGCGTAGCCCTTGAAGCTGAAATCGCGGGTCGCACGCCGCGGAATCGAGGGCACCGGCGGCTTCATCCGCATCGTCTCCTTGAAGGCCATCTCCGACAGCGGCATCGCCGCGAGGTTTTCCAGGGTGGTCGGCTCGCCGGCCGCGACTCCCAGCGTCGTCACCTCGTTGCGCAAGCGGTCCTGCCAGTGCGGATTGGCGGCGAGCGCGGCCACGAACGAGGTCAGCGACGAGGTCAGCGTATCGTGCGCGGCCATCATCAGAAAGCTCATGTGGTCGACGATGTCTTCGGTCGACAGCAGCGCCCCGTCCTCGTGGGTTGCCCGGCATAGCTGCGAGAACAGGTCCTGGCCCTCCTTGCCGCGGCGGATCGGAATCTGTTCCGAGAAATAGGCGACGATACGCTTGCGGCCCTTGACCCCGCGCGCCATCTGGGTGCCCGGCCAGGGCCGGCGGATCGGCGCAATCGATGCCGCCACCATGTCGACAAAGGCACGGGTGATTTCATCGACCTCGGGACCGATCTCGGCGCCCAGAAAGGAAGTGGCGGCGAGATCGAGGGTAAGCTGCTTCATCGCGGGATAGAACAGCATCGGCCCCGGCTGCGCCTTCCATCGCGCAACCCGCGCCGCAATGCCGGCATCGAGCTGCGCCAGATAGGATTTCATGGGTTCGGACTTGAAGGCGACCGAAAGCGCCCGGCGATGCAGTCGATGCTCCTCGAAGTCGAGCAGCATCAGGCCGCGCGGGAACAGCAGGCCCAGGATCGGACCCCAGCCATGGGTCGAGGAGAACAGCTTGCTCTGGTCGAACAGCACGAGCTCGTTGGCCTCCGGGCCGAGCACGCTGATGCTGGTTTCGCCGAGCACACGGCTGCGATAGATCAGGCCGTGTTTCGCGGCCATCCGCTCGACCTCGCCCTTGGGGTCGGCGATCACAGCCAGCGTCCGGCCGATGACCGGCCAGCCCTCGTCACCCGGAATGTGCGCCAGCCGGTTGCGGTCCGGCGGAGTCAGAATGACGGCCGTGGAAGGGGCCACACCTTGCATTGACATGGCAGTTGCTCCGATTGGCCGATTCTACCCGCCCGCGGCCTCGATGTCCCGAACGTTACGCTTTTCTTTTCGCGGCTTCCATCTGCAGGTCCGGTGCATTCACCGTCGGGATCGCCACCCGGCCGGGGCCGGTGAGGGGAAGCGCTGCAGCGGCCTTTTCATTCTCCATGATCTTCGCCATCACCGCCTGGCCCGCACGCTCGAATACCGCGCGGTTCTCGATCACGAATTTCTGCGACTGACGCAGGCTCCTGACGTAACCGTTGATCTCGGGAACCACGTAGCGCGCCACCATATCCCAACTGCGGCGGGTGTTTTCCGGGTTGGCCCAGTCATGCACAAAGCCGACGATGGTGCCGACGCCGCCGCTCACCTCGAGCAGGCTCTTGATGGTCTTGACGAGATCGTCGGGCGTTCCGATGGTGGACGCGGCGTTTTCGCCGCCGGCGGTTTTCTCGACAGCGTCTTCGGGCGAGGTGAATGGCTGCAGGCCCGGCCGCTGCAGGGTGCCGACATTGTATTCATTGTGCCACTTCATCAGCCCGGCGCCGGCTTCACGCTGCGCCTGTTCGCGGGTTTCGGCAATGTGCCAGCTCAGCAGCACGCGCCAGTCGGATCGGCTCACCATGGTGCCGTGCTTTCTGGCGGCATCTTCGGCGAAGCTCCATTGCGTCGGCAGCGCCATCAGGCCCTGGGTCGACATCGAGCCAAGCGAGATGATGCCGATGCCGTATTTGCCGGCCAGCGTCATGCCCGAAGGCGAAATCTGCGACGCCACCACAAAAGGCATCTCCTCCTGCAGCGGAAGGAGCTGCAGAGCGGCGTCGTTCATGGTGAACCAGTCGCTCTTCGCCGTGACCCGCTCGCCCCTGAACAGCCGGCGAATGATGGCGATCGCTTCGTCCTGCCGGTCGCGTTGCGTCATCGGATCGATGCCGAGCGTATGCGCGTCGGAGGCAAGCGCGCCCGGGCCGGAGCCGAAGATGGCGCGGCCTCCCGTCATGTGATCGAGCTGCACCATGCGCTGCGCGACATTGAAGGGATGGTGATAGGGCAGCGAGATCACGCCGGTGCCGAGCCTGATGCGCTTGGTGCGCTCGCCGGCGGCGGCCAGAAACATCTCCGGCGAGGCGATCATTTCCCAGCCGGAGGAATGATGCTCGCCGCACCAGAACTCGTCGAAGCCGAGCGCGTCGATCTGCGCGACAAAGTCGAGGTCGCGACGGAATTGCAGCATCGGATGCTCGCCGATCGGGTGATGCGGGGCGAGAAAAGCTCCGAATTTCAGGCGCGCCATGGGGTGTTCTCTCCGGACGTTGACGTGAGACCTGTCATTGTGGGGTGGCCCGGCTCAAACTAGGGGGTGCGGAGTCTCAAGGCAATCGCCGACGACCCCCGAAGCAGCATGGTTGTGGTGCAGACCCGGTCGATGTCGCGCGAAGCTGGGGCCGCCGTGCCGTTGACAACAGGCATTGGTGGTTATGGACTTCGGGCTCGCGCTCATGCGCGCCCCGTTACCCCATCTACGACACTACGACACCGCGTCATTCCGGAATGACGAGAGAAGAGGCCCGGGGCGCGAGGAGCGCGAGCTCGAAATTCTCCTCGCCGTCGCATTTCCGACATCGATGCGGCGAAGCCGCGGGATGACAGCCTTGGTCGGTGTTTCCCACAAGACCGACAGTGCACGGCCCTTTTATTTTGCAGTGCAGCAACTATCTGCTTCAAACGAAGTTGTGACAATCCCCATCGATGGAGCAGCCGGTGTCTCTTTCCAAGAATGTCGAATTCCTGCGGCGTCTGTCCAAACTGAACGGGTTCAATGGCTTCGGCAATTACCAATCGATGCTGCAGCCGGGCCGACAAAGCCCCATCGTCGAAGTCACCGGCTTCGGATCGAATCCCGGTGGCTTGCAGATGTTCTCCTACGTGCCCGAGCACCTGCCGCGTGGCCATGCGCTTGTCGTGGTCTTGCATGGCTGCGGTCAGACCGCCGCTGCCTACGATTTGGGTGCCGGATGGTCGACGCTGGCAAGGCACTATGGATTCGCCTTGCTGATGCCCCAGCAGCAGGCGTCGAACAACGCCAATACATGCTTCAACTGGTTCAATCCGGAAGACACCACGCGCGACCATGGCGAGGCTTGCTCGATTCGGCAGATGATCGCGCGCATGGTCCGCGACCACAAGATCGATCCGCGTCGCATTTTTGTCACCGGGCTTTCCGCCGGCGGCGCCATGACGTCGGTCATGCTCGCCACCTATCCGGAAGTGTTCGCAGGCGGCGCCGTGATCGCGGGATTGCCGTTCGGCGTTGCGAGCAACGTGCGCGAAGCGCTCAATGGAATGCTGCAATCGGCATCCCGCTCGGCGGGCGAATTGGGCGATCTGGTACGCCATGCGTCACATCACAAGGGGCCGTGGCCGAAGCTTTCGGTCTGGCACGGCAGTGCCGACCGCACCGTCAATCCGGCCAACGCCGACGAGATCGTCAAGCAGTGGCTCGACGTGCATGGGCTCCCGTTGGCACCGATGTCGGAGGGGATCGTCGATGGCTATCCCCATCGGGTCTGGTGGAATGCCGATGGCGAGACCATCGTCGAATCCTACACCATTACCGACATGGCGCACGGCACCCCGCTCGGCATGGCCGACAATGATGAGCGTTATGGCAAGCAGGGCGCCTTTCTGATCGAGGCGGGAATTTCCTCATCCCATCACATTGCGAGTTTCTTCGGCCTGACCGAGGCGATGAACCAGCGCAACGAGACCGCAACGGGGGCATCGGACTCCGTTCCGCAGCGAACCCAGGAGATCGCCGCGGCATTGCAGCCGCTGACAACCCTGGATCGTCCTGTCAAGCCGGCGCGCGCTTCACGGCGCCCCAGGATCGATGTCGGGGCGGTGATCACGCGCGCGCTCACCGCAGCCGGCCTGATGAAATAAAGCGTGGCCCCGCTGCAGCATCGCACCGACGGCAGTGATGGTTAACGCGGCCGGCCGCCGCCTTTTTGTTCCAGTCATTACGAAATATATTTGAACCAAATGCCCGGTCGGGCGTTTGGTGGAATTGTGACAGGCCGTTAAGTTCCGGCTGCTCGTTTGGCCTCGACCGGCCTGGTGTATCTGTTCTGAATGTTGACCATCCACAAATCGGCTTCTGCGGATTTTCTCGCCGGCGGCGGGGAAATGGGCGCACTGACCCGGACATACGACTGGTCGGCAAATCCGCTCGGGCCGCCGGTGTCCTGGCCGCAGAGCCTGCGCACGGCCGTTCGGATCCTGCTCAACACCAATCACCCGATGTTCATCTGGTGGGGCAGCGAACTCATCCAGTTCTACAACGATGCCTATCGCAAGACCATGGGACCGGAACGCCACCCGAGCGCGCTTGGTCAACGCGGGCGGGATTGCTGGGCTGAGATCTGGGAGATTATCGGTCCCCAGATCGAGCAGGTCATGCGGGGCGGTGGTCCCACCTGGCACGAGAACCAGCTCGTTCCCGTCACCCGTCATGGTCGGCTGGAACAGGTCTACTGGACTTACGGTTACAGTCCGATCGACGAGGAAGGTGGCGTTGGCGGCGTGCTCGTCGTCTGCCGTGACGTGACCAGGGAGTATCTGGCCGCCGCGGCGCTGCGGCAGAATGAGGAGCGCTTCCGCAAGCTCGCGGACCAGCTCGCCGACTTGAACGCGACGCTGGCGCAGCGCGTCGAGGAAAAGACCCGCGAGCGCGACCGGATCTGGAACGTATCGCAGGATCTGCTGCTGGTGGCGGATCGCGCCGGCGTCTGGCGCACCGTCAATCCGGCATGGACCCGCACTCTCGGCTGGAGCGAAGCCGAATTGCTCGATCGCACCTCTCAATGGCTGGAACATCCCGACGACGGCGGACTGACGCGGAGCCAGGTCGGCAAACTCGCCGAAGCCGACACCACCGCCCGATTCGAAAGCCGCTTCCGGCACAAGGACGGAACCTACCGCTGGCTGTCCTGGACCGGCGTCGCAGACGGACAGCACATTTACGCGGTCGCCCGCGACGTGACCGCGGAGAAGGCCGCGGCCGAACGGCTGAAGGCCACCGAGGAGGCCTTGCTCCAGTCCCAGAAAATGGAGGCGGTGGGACAGCTCACCGGCGGCATCGCCCACGACTTCAACAATCTGCTGACGGGAATCGTCGGGTCGCTGGATCTGCTGCAGACCCGCCTTCATCAGGGGCGGACCGAAAATGTTGGGCGCTACATCGACGCGGCGATGACATCCGCCAGCCGCGCCGCCGCGCTCACCCATCGGCTGCTCGCGTTTGCGCGTCGCCAGCCCTTGATTCCAAAAGACGTCGATGCCAACCAGCTCGTGGTGTCGCTGGAAGATTTGCTGCGCCGGACCATCGGCGAGGCCATCGATCTTGCGATCGTGGTGCCGGACGACCTCTGGAATACAGTCTGCGATCCCAACCAGTTGGAAAGCGCGCTGCTCAATCTTGCCATCAACGCGCGCGACGCCATGCCCGATGGCGGCAGGCTCATCATCGCGACTGCGAACGCGCGGTTCGGCGACATCCCCGCCGACAATCCGGCGCTGGCGCCCGGTGACTATGTCTGCATCACCGTCACCGACACCGGCACCGGCATGAGCGCCGAGGTGGCGGCGCGCGCCTTCGACCCGTTCTTTACCACCAAGCCGATCGGGCAGGGTACGGGGCTGGGGCTGTCGATGATCTATGGCTTCGCGCGGCAGTCGAATGGCCATGCCACCATCGACAGCCAACCCGGCCAGGGGACGTCGGTGAGGCTATATCTGCCGCGTCATCATGGCGGTGCGGCATTCAGGCCAGCATCAGCCGCCGCCATGGCCGAGCGTTCTGCAACTGGTGAGACCGTGCTGGTGGTCGAGGACGAGCCGGTGGTGCGCGCGGTCATTCTGGAGATGCTGGATGAGCAAGGCTACCGGACGCTCGAGGCCGTCGACGGCCCGTCGGGCCTGCGCATCCTGCAAGGCAACGAGGAGGTCGACCTCCTGGTCACCGATGTCGGATTGCCCGGAATCAACGGCCGCCAGCTTGCCGACCAGGCCCGGGAGATCCGCCCCGGTCTGAAGGTTCTGTTCATCACCGGCTATG